>NZ_JBAJEX010000010.1 GCF_039822265.1 Thiobacter sp. AK1 | reverse complement strand
ACGTACTGAAGGCACTCTTTTATGTCAAGTGCATGTATTTGCCCATGTAGAGAGCAAATAAACTGCCCGGACTTGTAGCACGTGGTTCGTCCGGTTTTATTGGGTACCGAGGAGGTGTCTGATGAGACGGGCGGAAGTGTGACAGGCGATACGGAAGATGCGATTTGAAGCAGCCTATGCAGGCTGCCGTAGTTGTGTATCTTTCTTTCTGTAAATTCCGTTCCGCCGTACCGGCAGGACGGTGCGGCGGGAGGTCTGGCGCCATGACATCAAGAAAGGCGTATAAGCCCCATGGCGATGCGAGTCGAAACGAACCCTCTGGAGGCGGCCTATGCGGCTTTGCTTGAGCACGGCCTGGATGGCGCGGGGAAGCGTTGCGCATCCTGGTCAACGAGGCGGCCAAGATGGAGCGAAGCGAGTTTCTCGGTGTCAAGCCCTACGAGCGAACAGCGAACCGGCGCGATTACGCCAGATGTACGTCCAAGGGGTCTCCACCCGGCGGGTGATCGAGGTGTTGCAACGGTTGCTGGGTCCAGAGATTTCGCTCTCTTCCGCTCAGGTGAGCCGTGCCGCCCAAAAGCTCGACGAAGGACTCAAAGCCTGGCGCGAGCGGCCGTTGGGGGAAGTGCCATACGTCTTTTCGGACGCCCGCTACGAGAAGGTCCGCCTGGAGGGCAGAATCGTCGATGGCGCCGTCTTGATCGCGGTGGGGATCGACGCCTCGGGCAAGCGCCGGGTGCTGGGTTCACTTCGGAGGCCGAGATTAACTGGTGGCGCTTCCTGGAAAGTCTTCTTTCCCGGGGTCTCAAGGGGGTCAAGCTCATCGTCGCCGACGATCACGCGGGGCTCAAGGCCGCCCGCCGGGCGGTGTTGCCCGCGCTACCCTGGCAGCGATGCCACTTCCATTTGTAGCAGACTGCCGGCCAGCTCGTCACCCGTCAGGAGGCGAAGAAAACGCTCGCCGCCCAGATGCGCGCCATCTTCAATGCCCCCGACAAGGCCGAGGTGCAACGGCTTTTGAAGACCGCACTCGATGCCTGGCGCAAGGAACATCCCAAGCTCGCCGAGTGGGCCGAAAGCGCGATTCCCGAGAGCCTCACGGTCTTCGACTTCCCGGCCTCTCACCGGGTGCGGCTGCGCACGACCAACGCCCTGGAGCGCTATCCGCCGGGAACTCAGACGCCGCACCCGGGTGGGAAGCCACTTCCCGAACCCGGAGTCCTGCCTGCGCCTGGTCTGCGCTCTGCTCGACCAACTGGATGACGAGTGGATGACCGGCAAGATCTATCTCAACCTCAACCCGTAACACCGGCGTCATGACACCCGCCGCAGAAATTTACAGAAAAGGGATTGCACAATCATCCCCGTCCGCCTGTGAACCAGGGCAGGGTAATCAAAGCAGACCATGAAAGGACGTTTCAAGATGATACGGATTCGCCAAGCGTTGTACGTGATGGTTTTGGCCGTGTTGGTCCAATCGTCCGCGGTCGCGGCACAGCCGTTGAAATCCACTGCGGCCACACCCGACGATACCAAATTTATCGAGGAGTTTACTGGAAATGCCCAAACGCTTTATTACGCGGACCCGCAAATCAAACAAAAGGCCTTGGTGTCCGATCGTATCTCCGATGGCTTTCAAGCCGCCAAGCGACGATTAACCCTACCAAATGGCACATCCATTTACTGGGGCTTTAGATACAAGGAGGCCACGACTCGATCTGTCGCCATCTATGGTCCGGACGGTCGCCCGCGCTTGCTTGCCGCCGTGGACGGTGTGCCAGGGTGTAGTGGTTGGCATTGCGAGCCGTTCACGTCCATTGAGGCATACGAAGCTTATACGAGCAGAACCTTCCTGCATCCGGGCATTACCCTGTACGTACGCGACAAGCGCGACCTCGAAACTTATCTTCCTTATTTCAAGCGCTGGCTGCATGCCAAATTGTTGGGCTTTAACGTCGATTGCAAAGACCCCAAGATGGCTGACGCCTGCAGATTCGTCACGCAAACCGAGTGGCTGGAGATCATTCCGACGCGAGCTTATCTGCTCCCGTCGATGCGCCTCATCGAGCTCCCAAAGGGGAAGGCGGCCGACATCCCGCTGGAGGCGTTCACCCAATGAAAGCCATCCTGGGCATGCAAGCGTTTCTGAAATATCGGTGCGCGCATCAAAGCTGACGGAACTGACCTTCCCCCGAAATTTTGTCTTCCAAGCGTGGGGGGTTAGGATAGACGAAACGGAGGACGAAGATGTTCAAGATACCGAAGCAGGAGTACACCGCCGAGTTCAAGGAGCTGGCGGTCAAGCGCGTGAAAGCGGGTGAAGCGCTGTCCCGCGTAGCGCGCGAGTTGGGCCTGGTCGAGCAGACACTCAGGAACTGGGTCAAGGCTGCCAAGAACGGCAAGCTCAACCCGCCCGGCGGCAAGGCCGTGACGCCGGAGCAGATGGAACGCTCCCGCGTGCGCGCCGAGAATGCCCGGCTCAAGATGGAGAACGAGATTCTAAAAAAGGCGGCGGCGTACTTCGCCAAGGATGTGCTGTGAAGTACGCCTGGATCGATCGGCACGTGAAGCAATACCCGCTGGTCGCGCTGTGCGACACCCTGGACGTCAGCATCAGCGGCTACCGGGCCTGGAAGCGCGGTGGCAGGCCCGATCGTCAGCGGCTGACCGATGACCCGTTGCGGGCGCTGATTCGCGCCATCCACCGGCAATTCAAGGGTGGCTACGGCAGCCCGAGGATGGTCGACGAGATTCGCGCACGCGGCTTCAAGGCAAGCAAGGAGCGGGTGGAACGACTGATGCGGGAGAACGGCATCCGGGCACGGCACAAGCGCCGCTACAAGGCCACCACGGACTCGAAACACGACCTGCCGGTGGCGCCGAACCTGCTGGAAAGAAATTTTGCACCGGCAGCGCCGAATCAGGTGTGGGGCGCGGACCTGACCTCCATCTGGACGGACGCAGGCTGGCTGTACCTGGCGGTGGTGCTGGACCTGTTCAACCGTGAGATCGTCGGCTGGTCGATCAAGCCGCGCATGACGGCGGATATCGTGGTCGATGCGCTGAGCATGGCGTGGTTCCGCAGGAAGCCTGCGCCCGGTTTGATCCACCACTCGGATCGAGGCAGCCAATACGCGAGTCATGCGTTCCAGGCCAGGCTCGCCGATTACGGCATGGTTTGCTTGATGAGCCGGAAGGACAATTGCTGGGACAACGCGCCAACCGAGAGCTTTTTCAACAGCCTGAAGAATGAGCGGGTGCACGCAACACGCTACGCCACGCGCGAGGCCGCGATGGCCGACCTGTTCCATTACATTGAAGTGTTTTACAACCGGAGACGCCGCCACTCCACGCTCAAGGGCAAGTCGCCGATCCAGTTCTTGCAGCACTGGATCAGCACTCAGCATAAGCAAAATCTGGCAGCATGAAACCCGCCCCTTGGAAGACGAAAAACAGAGGGAAGGTCATGACCGTCCTCTTGGCAGAAACGGCACAATTCGATTTGTTTGCTGCGGCAGCCGAGCCCCATGATCGGCTCGATCGCCTGTTGCGTGACCCGCGCACCCGTGGTGAGCGTATTGAGCGTGAGTTGTGGACCTCGCGCCAGCGTCAGGGGAACAGCCTGCACGAGGTTTCCTATCGCGCCTGTTTCAAACCTCAGTTGCCGCATTTCTTTATCGCGCGGCTGACACAACCCGGTGAGCGGGTGTTCGATCCTTTTTCGGGGCGTGGCACGACGGCGATCGAGGCGGCGCTGCTCGGACGTCGCATCGCCGCCAACGACATCAACCCCTTGAGCGAGATTCTTACCCGCCCCAGGGTTGCTCCGCCACGGATCGATGAAATCCGCGAGCGCTTGAGCGCCATCGACTTTCAGGCCGATGCTGCCGTTGATGAGGATGATCCTGATCTTTCCCCGTTCTATCACCCAGAAACAGAGCAGCAAATTCGCGCCTTGCGACACTATCTTGCCGAACGCCAACGGACGGGCAGTGAGGATGCGGTGGATCGCTGGATTCGCATGGTGGCCACCAATCGACTGACCGGCCATTCGCCGGGGTTCTTTTCCGTTTATACGCTGCCACCGAATCAGGCAACCACGCCAGAGCGTCAAAGGGAAATCAACCTCAAGCGCGGCCAGGCACCAGAAAAACGCGACGTGGCCGCGATCATATTGAAGAAATCGGCGCAGCTATTGTCTGGATTGAGCGAAGCACAGCGACAAAAAATGGTTGCGCTTGCCATCGACGCCTGGTTCTCGACGGGGCGGGCGCAGAATCTGGCAGCAGTTCCTGACGGCAGTATCGCGCTGACCGTCACCTCGCCGCCATTTCTCGACGTGGTCCAGTATGCCGAGGACAACTGGCTGCGCTGCTGGTTCAACTGTATCGATGCGCAGGCAGTGGGTCGCCAGATGTCGGTGAGCCGCTCGCTCTCCGTCTGGAGCGAAGAAATGGCAGCAACCCTACGCGAGCTTTATCGGGTGACACGGCAGGGTGGGCACGTGGCCTTCGAAGTCGGCGAGGTGCGCGGCGGCCAGGTCAAGCTGGACGAGGTGATCGCGCCGCTCGGGCAGGCAGCCGGATTCGCCGTCAAAGCGGTGTTGATCAACCAGCAGCGCTTTACCAAAACCGCCAACATCTGGGGGGTTGCCAACAATCGCAAAGGCACCAACACCAATCGCATCGTGCTTTTCATCAAGGAATGATCATGGATGCAGAACAGGCACGGCGACGTTACATCACCCAACTCGAAAGCGTGATCCGCCAGATGCTCCAGCCGCTCAAAGGCGTTCCTTTCAATCTCGTCATCGAAGCGATGACAGGACACCGGGTGATCGAATTCGACCCCGGCAAAGGCGAGCATAGACGTTTGATGGAAGCGATCACCAGCGCGGCCGTCGATGCCGGCAGAGCGATCAATCGCAGTGGCATCGTCAGCAAGCGTGTCAACGAAGTCGGCAACAAGATCGAGCCATACGTTCGCGATGCCCTCAATCGTTTGCCGGGGGGCAAGGCCGACATTCCTGCTTCTGCAAACGGCAGGCGCAAGGCCGCCGGCTATCCCGACATCGAATTCACGCTCGACGGCGTGACTTGCTATCTCGAGTGCAAGACATTCAATGCCGACAATATCGACACCAGCCAGCGCAGTTTCTATTTCTCGCCGTCGGCCGAGTTCAAGGTCACACGCGATGCGCTGCACTTCTTGCTCTCCTACGAGATGTTTCCCGCCAACGGGCATTACAAAGCGTCCCGTTTCAAGCTGCTGGTCATCGAGTCCTTGTTGCTTGACGTCAAGCATGAATTCAACTCGGACAATCACCGGCTCTATTCCGGCAGCGATGGCACGCGCCTCCTCGTCGAACGCGCCCTATAAAGGCCATGACCCGTAGCGAGCGAATTCATATCGCCGGCCCGGCGGGCAAGATCCAGGTATTCGTCGAGACGCGCGAGGTGCCGGCCGGCATTGCGCTGATCGCGCATCTGCACCCGCTCTATGGCGGCACCGCCGACAACAAGGTGGTGACGACCCTGGCGCAAACCTTCCGCGAGCTCGGTTGCGCCACGCTGCGGCCCAATTTCCGTGGCGTCGGCGGCAGCGAGGGCGAGCACGATCACAGGTCATCTCAAAGGGTCACACCTCAAAGGGTCACACCTCAAAGGGTCATCACACCTCAAAGGGTCAGGCCTTTACTTTATAGCCAGTTGTCCTTGCCCCCTTACCTTTCCATTGCTATCCGCCAGACTCCTGCGCCAATGCACAGGCTCTCGACCCTTCCCGGGCTGCCCTCCGCGGCCTCTGCGTTGAATGCTCTCAGCCCTTAATGCACACCAGGGGCGTAAGCTTCGCCACCTTGTGGGCGAGCCCGGCGCGATCGGCGGCATCCACCACCGCGGAGACGTCCTTGTAGGCGCCCGGCGCTTCCTCCGCCACGCCCCGTAGCGAGGGGGCGCGGATCTCGATGCCGCGGACGGCGAGTGCTTCGATGATGTCGCGGCCGCGCCAACGCTTGGTGGCCTGGATGCGGCTCATGCTGCGGCCAGCGCCATGACAGGCAGAGCCCCAGGCATGATGCTCGCTCTCCTCCCGCCCCGCCAGCACGTAGGATGCCGTGCCCATGGACCCGCCGATGAGGACTGGTTGGCCCACGTGGCGGAAGGCCTCCGGCAGGTCCGGCCGTCCGGGACCGAAGGCGCGCGTGGCGCCCTTGCGGTGGACGTAGAGCTTGCGGCTGCGGCCATCGACTTCGTGCTCTTCGACCTTGCAGGTGTTGTGGGAGACATCGTAGATGAGATCGAGCCGCGCCTGCGGGAACAGGGTGGCAAACGCCTCGCGCGCGAGATGGGTGATGACCTGGCGGTTGGCGAGCGCACAGTTGATGGCGGCGCGCATGGCGCCCAGGTAGCGTTGACCGATGTCGGAGCGGATGGGCGCGCAGGCGAGCTCCCGGTCGGGCAATTCGATACCGTATTCCTTGGCTGCCAGCGCCATGCTGCGCAGGAATTCGGTGCCGATCTGATGGCCCAGCCCACGCGAGCCGCAGTGGATGGATACCACCACATCACCCACTTTGAGGCCGAAGGCGGCGGCGATGTGGGGATGATAGATCTCGGCCACCCGCTGCACTTCCAGGTAGTGATTGCCAGAACCCAGCGTGCCCACTTCGTCCCTTTGGCGTTTCTTCGCCTGCTGGGACACTTCCTCCGGCCGCGCACCGGCCATCATGCCCCTTTCTTCGATGCGCTCGAGATCGGCCTCGGTGCCGAAGCCGCGGCTCACCGCCCAGCGCGCGCCCCCTTCGAGCATGGCATCCATTTCCTCCATGGACAAATGCACGCTGCCGGTGCTGCCCACACCGGCGGGGATGCGCGCAAACAGAATGTCGGCGAGGGCCTTTTTCATGGGTTCCACGTCCGCCACCGTCAGTCCCGTGGTGAGGGTGCGCACACCACAGGAGATGTCGAAGCCCACGCCGCCGGCGGACACCACGCCGCCGGCCTCCGGATCGAAGGCCGCCACGCCGCCGATGGGAAAGCCATAGCCCCAATGGGCATCCGGCATGGCGTAGGAGGCCTTGACGATGCCGGGCAGCGTGGCGACGTTGGTGACCTGCTCGAACACTTTCTCGTCCATTTCGCGCAGCAGCGCTTCGCTGGCATAGATGACCGCTGGCACACGCATCTTGCCGAAAGGCTCCACCCGCCATTCGTAGTCGGACACCTTCGTGAAGCGGGATAGATCCATGGTTCGCTTCCTCCCGAGCCGGGTTCACACATCCACCACGCACTGGGCGACCCACTCGCCCTGCGCATTCCGATACACCTTCAACTCGGTATAGGTGGCGCCTTTGACTTCCACCGCGGGCTGGTGACGCACCACATCCACTGTTTCGCCCCACAGCGTGCCCGCGAGCTGCTCGCCGCTTATCGCCACTTGGAAACCGGAGAACACCATGTGGCGCGTGGCCATTTCATAAACGATGGCGTTGAGCCAGTCCACCAGCAGCAATTCCACATCGGGTGCGCTCACCGCCACCTCCACGCTGTCCTTTCGCGCCACCCGGGCCGGGTCGCAGATCACCGCGGCGAGCGCCAGCGCCGCCTGTTCGAAGGCGGCCTCCAGGGTCGGGCCGATACCGCGCACACCGATGTCGGCACCGTGGGTGAAATGCTCCCAGCGGGCTTCAGGCATGGCAGGCGCCGTATAATGCGGTCATGGCAAAATGGCTCATCACGCTCGGTCTCATTCTCGTGGTCCTGGGCTTGCTGTGGCCGCTGCTGTCCAAGCTGGGCCTCGGGCAGCTGCCCGGCGACATCCGCATCGAGCGCAAGAATTTCACTTTCTATTTTCCGCTCACCAGCAGCGTCTTGGTGTCGCTGCTGCTCACTCTGATCCTGTGGCTGTTGCGGCGCTGACGATGATGGCGCTGCGCCCCTGGACGAAAAACCCCCTCGTCTTGATCATTCCCCTCGCCCGGCCTACGCCCAACGGGACAGGATGCTTCGCGCTGTTTTACGCCACGGCGCGTCAACGATGGGCGGTGGCTGCCCGCTTAAGCCGGTTGGCCACGGCCAGCCACTCGGACGTCTCTGGGACCGTTTCCACCAGGATACAAGCATAGCCCGCCTCATCCATGGCGCGCAGGGCGGCATAGAGTTCCCGCGCGTAGGCGGCGGGCTGCCCCGGCAAACGCAACACGAACACCCCAGGGCATGTCCGTGGCAGGCCATAGGTGAGGACGCCGACACGCTCGCCTGCCGCGACGCGGCGCGCAGCTTCTTCCCACAGCCGCTCCAGCGGCAAAAGCAGCACGGGTGTGGCGGGTGCGTAATGGGCAGCCAAGGTGCCAGGGGCGCGCACGCCGTCTTCACCCGTGCTAAGCGCCACCGGCTCACCCAGCACGTGTTCCAGTGCCTCCAGGCTCACACGCCCAGGACGCAGCACCGTGGGCCGGCGACCGGTGAGATCAACGATGGTGGATTCCACCCCCACGCTGCAGGGGCCGCCGTCGAGGATGAGGTCGATGGCCTCATCGAGCTCGGCCACCACGTGCTCCGGTCGGGTGGGACTGATTCGGCCGAAGCGGTTGGCCGAGGGCGCCGCCAGCCCACCACCGAAGCGGCGCAGCAGTTCCAGGGTGAGCGGATGATCAGGCACCCTTAGCCCCACGGTGTTCTGGCCACCGGTGACCTCGTCCGGCACGCCCGGCGCCCGCTGCAGAATAAGGGTAAGGGGCCCGGGCCAGAAGTGTCGCGCCAGTCGCCAGGCGGCTTCGGGAATGTCGCGTGCCCATTCGGGCATCGCCTCGGCAGCGGCGATGTGGACGATCAAGGGATGGTCCGCCGGCCGTCCCTTGATGGCAAACACGCGGCGCACGGCCGCCGGGTTACGCGCGTCGGCAGCGAGGCCATAGACAGTTTCGGTGGGAATGGCCACCACCCCACCCGCGCGCAGCAGCGCCACGGCGCGGTCGAGATCGGTGGAGATGCGGGGCACGCAGGCTTACTCGTCTTCGTCCAGTTCCGGATTCCAGCCCTTGCGTCGCGCCTCTTCCATGATGCGCGCGTACAGGGCGGCATGGCGCTCGCGCAGTTCAGGCGGCAGGCGGCTGGGCAGGTTGCCGTACTTGTCCCATTCCGCGTCCACGCGCTCCATCAGCGCCTGCATGCGCCCCAGGTCCCAGCCGGCGCAGTCTTCCGTTTCTGGCAAAAAGCCGAACAACCAAGCGTCCACCACGATGCGTCCCAGTTGGGTCAAGCCGTGGCTGTCCTGGTTGAGACCGACGTAGATCTTGGGATCAGCCATGGTAATCCAGGGAATAGTCGATGGTCAGACGATCCGCTGCCGCGGGACGGAACAGGCGGTCGGCATAGTCCCGGTGAATGGGATGATTGGCGTAGCTTGCCACCACTTCCGGTGCGGCGAACCGGATGTTCCAACAGTAATGATACCGCGCCTCCCCACGCAGGGCCACGCCCGCCTCCACGCTGCGCACACCGGGAATGGCGGATAGCCGCCGCACGCCCTCGCGCAGCAGTTCCTCTCGCGCCTGGGGCGGCAGCTCGCCGGCGACATTGAAACCGATGGCGTGCAAGACCTCACGCCACGGTCGGCACTGGGCCGCCACTTGGGCCGCGCGGCCGCTGGCACCCAGCAAGGCATTCATGCGCGACACTTCCTGGGCAATGGCCGCGCGCACGCCGGCGAGCAGCTGGGTATAGCCGCCGCCCGGCATTGCCTCCACCTGGGCGCGGATGCTGGCGCTAGCGGCATCGGCAAGCGCCGTATAGTAGTTGAGCTTGGTCATGCCGCTTTCCACCAGCCGCCGATATTGTTCGTCGGATAGACCAGTGCCACCGTGAATCACCAAGGGAATGCCCACCGCATCACGAATGGCAGCCAGGCGCGCGAAGTCCAACACCGGCGTGCCACGCATGCGGCCGTGCACGGTACCGACCGACACTGCCAGACAATCCACCCCCGTATCCGCCACGAAGCGCGCGGCCTCTTCCGGCTCCGTCATGCGCAGCTCGCCCGGATGCAAGGCCGCATCTTCGCCCTCCACCCCGGGTACATAACCCAGCTCGGCTTCGACGGGTATGCCACAGCCATGGGCGATCGCGACCACCTCGCGGGTGAGGGCCACGTTGTCGGCATAGGGCAGATGGGAACCATCGACCATGACGCCGTTACAGCCCAGACGAATGGCCTGGATGACGGAGTCCTGGCTCGCGCCGTGATCCAGATGGATGGCGAAGGGCACCTGGGCGCGCCGCGCCGCCTCCACCACCGCAGGCATCAAGGTGGCGAAGTCATAGTGGTGGAAGTGGGATTCCGCCAGACTCAAGATGGCCGGCGCACCGTCGCGCTCGCAGGCGGCGACGATGGCCTCGAGAAACTCCAGGCTGACGATGTCATAGCCGCCCACTGCGTAGCCGTTACGGCGGGCGTGCTGCAAGAGATCGGCCATGTGGATCAGCATGAAACGCCTCCTCGACGCGGCGGGGGAATCAGCGCGTCAAACCCGCGTACAGCAGCGGCAGTTTCTCCGGCAGCCGCTCCACATGGTCCACCACCATGTAGTTCCTGGCGCCAAAGATGCGCGAGACGTATTGGTCGGCACGGGGATCCAGGCTCATGCAGTAGGTGATGATGCCAAAGCGAGCCGCTTCCTCCACCGCCTTCTTGGTGTCGTAGCGCAGGTATTGCGGGTCACGCACGTCCACGTCCGCCGGCTCGCCGTCGGTGATGACCATGAGCAGCTTCTTGGAGGATTTCTGCTGGCGCAGGTAATGGGCGGCGTGGCGAATGGCCGCGCCCATGCGCGTGGACAGTTGGCCCGTCATGCCGGCTAGCTTGGCCTTGGGCTTGTCGTCGTAGGGCTGGTCGAAATCCTTGAAGCGGAAATACTGCACATCGTGTCGGCCATCTGAGCAAAAACCGTGGATGGCGAACGGATCGCCCACCTTGGCGATGGCATCCGCCAGCAGGACACAGGCTTGGCGCGTGAGCTCCAGCACGGTGTATTCCTGGCCGGCGACTTTTTCGTTGGTGGATTCCGATAGGTCTAGCAACACCAAGACGGAAATGTCCCGCGTTTTGCGCACCGAACGCATCATGATGCGTGGATCGGGCTGATGCCCCATGCGGATGTCGATGGCGGCGCGGATGGCCGCATTGATGTCGATCTCATCCCCGTCTTCCAGCTTGCGAATGCGTTGCACGCCTTGCGGCTGCATGGCATCCAGCAGGAACTTCATGCGCGAGATGAGCCGCTTGTATTGCGCGGCGATCTCGTCTATGAGAGCAAGTTCGCCGGACTTAGGGCGTTTTTCCACCACCGTCACCCAGCTTGGGCGCTCCAGTTGTATTTGGTAGTCCCACTCGGAATAATGGAAGGGCGGTGAGACCGGCTCCTTGCCTTCCAACTCGTTGATCGTCACCCCTTCCTGGTCCAGGTAGAAGGGAGTCGGCAGCACCCAGATCTCTTGGGCGTCGTCACCGGCGAGCTCGTTGTCCACCTCGTTGACCATTTCCATCAGGGAAACGTATTTGCGCACCTGCTTCGGTTTCTCGTAGCCAGCGGCGATGGCCTTCTCGAAGTCGAATTCCACGAATTCCCAGAAGTAGCGGTTATCGTCGCGATAGACGGCGCTCAGCACGTCGGTGCGTAGGCTGTAAGGGATTTTCTTTTCCAGGAAGGCGTGGGCCAAGGTGACGCCAATGTCCCAAGAGGTCTGGTTGGTTTCCAGCCGGCCAGGTGTGTTCACCGCCTCGGCAAACAGCACGCGGCCTTGGGCAATCCAAGGGTCATCGTCGCGATAGGTTTCGTCCAGCAGCGCCCGCGCCAGCCGGTTGAGATAGTCCCCCGCGGTCGCGCCCTGCTCGGGCGTGATGGTGTGGAAACGGGCCCAGAGTTGCTTAAGACCAGGGAAGCGGCGAATAGCAAGGGTTTCCACGCGCGCGTCTTCGATCACCGAAATCACTGCCATTTGCCAATTGTTGAGGGCTTCCGCCGAAATCGGCTCGCGCGTGTACACCATGTGCGCGGCGGCATGGGCGGCCGCAGCCCGGTACACTTCCAGCCCTGACACCGTCTCGCCGCTGGGGCTGACGAAGTCATCGAAGGCATCCGGCAGGTGGATGAAATAGTCTTCGATGTAGGGCTTGTAGCCCTCGCGCGTCTCGAAGTCGCCCGAGGTGGGTTTCATGAAGAAATCCCGCCCCCACAGGGCGCGCAGATACATGTTGACACGCCGCTGCACGTCGATGAACAGTGTGCCCTTGCGCTCCTTCTGCAAAACCGCCAGAGATTCCTTGCTCTCCAGGCCGAAATAGCGGACCTGTTCCTCGTAGTCGGTGCGGTAGGCATGGGCGCCCCACAACGCCCAGCGGCGCAAGCCACCGAGGGTGAGCTGGGACAACAGCACGTCCAGTTTGTCCAACATGGGACGCAGGCCGCGCGGCGCCTGGGCCACCAGCACGTTGAGGAACTGCAGGTATTTGCGGAACAGATCCGCATCACCCAGACGCTTGGCGGCGGTGGGTGCCGTGGCGAGGATCATCTCGATCACCGCCCCGGAAGTCTTGGAAGCCAGGGAGAGGGCCGTGGTGGCCAGATCCGATACCACGTCCTCCCCCACCTCTTTGGCCACCAGCGGCGCATTTTCCAGCCAAGCCACCACCAATTCGCAGCCACGACCCAAGCTCTTCAATGCCACCGCGCCTTTCAGGTAGTTGTCGAGGCCGCGAGGCGAATAGATCTTGGTCGCCTCCACCCAAGTGGCGCGTAGCGCCTCCTGGGAGGCGGTGCTGAGCTCTTCAACCAGCTCCTTGTAATCGTCGAGATTGACACTCATGGTCGTACGCGGCGTGGGAGGCGCGCCGTGGGTCGGCAAAGATGCCGGGCACCTACGCCCGCTTCACGCCTGCCTCCTCACTGATTCAGAAGAACGTGGTCACTGCTGCATCCAGCGCATCACGCATGTCAGGGTCGTCGGTGATGGGACGCACCAGGGCCACACGGCAGGCGGCCTTGGCGTCCACGCCCTTGGCGATCAGGCTGCCGGCATAGACCAGCATGCGGGTGGAAATGCCCTCGTCCAGGCCGTGTCCCTTGAGGTTGCGCGCCCGTTCCGCGATGGACACCAGCTTGTCGGCGATCTCCTTCGATACGCCCGTTTCATGGGCGACGATCTCGGTTTCGATGTCGTGTTCGGGATAGTTGAAGTCCAGCGCGCCGAAACGCTGCTTGGTGGATTGCTTGAGGTCCTTCATCAGCGACTGGTATCCCGGGTTGTAGGAAATAACCACCTGGAAATCGGGGTGGGCATGAATCAGTTCACCCTTCTTCTCCAGCGGCAGCACGCGCCGGTTGTCGGTCAAGGGATGGATCACCACCGTGGTGTCCTGGCGCGCCTCCACCACTTCGTCCAGGTAGCAGATGGCGCCATAGCGGGCGGCGATGGCCAGCGGGCCGTCCTGCCAGCGAGTGCCCTGGGCGTCGAGCAGGAAACGTCCGACCAAATCGGAAGCCGTCATGTCCTCGTTGCAGGCCACCGTGATCAGAGGCTTGTTGAGCTTCCACGCCATGTATTCCACGAAGCGGGTCTTGCCGCAGCCGGTGGGACCCTTGAGCATCATGGGCATGCGCACGGAATAAGCAGCCTCGTAGAGCGCCACCTCGTCCGCCACCGGACGGTAGTAGGGCTCCTTCTCGATCATGTACTGCTTGATGATGTCGCTCATAATTGAACTCCCAAAAAAGCTTGCTCGTCCACGAAGGGCACGGGGACGCGAGGGCTGGATCTTCGAGACCTTCGTGGAGAAACAAAAAACCCCCGCCACCTCGCGGCGACGGGGGCTCGTCGATGGCTTTCCCGCGCCGCGTCAGACCGGCTTGCCGCGGTAGATCACCATGGCAGCGCCCTGGGACTGGGCGTAGTTGTCATAGCCGATGAGGCGCACGTGGTGCCCCGGATTGGCCTTGTGACAGGCTTCCGCTTCGGCCAGGATCTTGTCCACGTCGGTTTCGCCGAACATGGGCAGCTTCCACATGTACCAGTAATGGCCGAAGGCATTTTCCGGCTCGGTGTGCTCGATGGCGGGGTTCCAGCCCTTCTTGACGATGTACTCCACTTGCTTGCGGATTTGCTCCTTGCTCATCTCCGGCAGGTAGGAGAAGGTTTCGAATTTCCGGCTGGAGGGATCCGAGAGCCGGGATTTGTAATCCATCATTTCAGACATTTAAAAGCTCCTGTTGGTCGCAGTGAGGGGTTAGGCGTGAAAAGGCGTGCGCCCCCACGCCTCACCGATTTACTTGTGGGCGACGTCCAGCTTGTCCACCACGTCGAACTCGAATTTGATCTCTTTCCAGGTTTCCATGGCGACCTTGAGTTCTGGGCTGTGCTTGGCGGCTGCCTCCAGGATGGCCTTGCCTTCCTTCTCCAGCTGCCGGCCTTCGTTGCGGGCCTCCACGCAGGCTTCCAGCGCCACACGGTTGGCCGCGGCGCCAGCGGCGTTGCCCCAGGGGTGACCCAGGGTGCCGCCACCGAACTGCAGCACGGCATCATCACCGAAAATAGTGACGAGCGCTGGCATGTGCCAGACGTGGATGCCGCCGGAAGCGACGGCAAAAGCGCCCGGCATGGAGCCCCAGTCCTGGTCGAAGAAGATGCCGCGGCTGCGGTCTTCCTTGACATAGGACTCGCGCAAAAGATCGATCCAGCCCAGGGTGGAGGCGCGATCGCCCTCGAGCTTGCCCACCACGGTGCCAGTGTGGAGGTGATCACCCCCCATTAAGCGCAGCACCTTGGTCAGCACGCGGAAGTGGATGCCATGATGCGGGTTGCGGTCGATCACCGCATGCATGGCGCGGTGCACGTGCAGCAGCAGGCCATTCTCGCGGCACCAGTTGGCCAGACCCGTGTGGGCGCAGAAGCCGCCGGTGATGTAGTCGTGCATAATGATGGGCGCGCCAATTTCCTTCGCATATTCGGCTCGCTTGTACATCTCTTCCGGCGTAGGCGCGGTCACGTTGAGGTAATGCCCCTTACGCTCGCCGGTTTCCCGCTCGGCCTTGTGGATGGCCTCCATCACGAAATCGAAACGCTGCTTCCAGCGCATGAAGGGCTGGGAATTGACGTTCTCGTCGTCCTTGGTGAAGTCCAGCCCCCCGCGCAGGCACTCGTACACGGCACGGCCGTAGTTCTTGGCCGACAAACCCAGCTTGGGTTTGATGGTGCATCCCAGCAGGGGACGGCCATACTTGTTCATGATGTCCCGCTCCACCTGGATGCCATGGGGCGGGCCGCCGCAGGTCTTCACATAGGCGATGGGGAAACGTACGTCTTCCAAACGCAAGGCGCGGATCGCCTTGAAGCCGAACACGTTGCCCACCAGCGAGGTGAACACGTTCACCACCGAGCCTTCCTCGAACAGGTCGATGGGATAGGCCACGTAGGCGTAGAAACAGGTGTCGTCACCCGGCACGTCCTCGATCTTGTAGGCACGGCCTTTGTAATAGTCCAAATCCGTCAAGAGGTCGGTCCACACCGTGGTCCAGGTACCGGTGGAGGATTCCGCAGCCACCGCGGCGGCAGCCTCTTCCCGGTCCACGCCCGGCTGGGGCGTGATCTTGAACACCGCCAGGATGTCGGTATCCAGCGGCTGATAATCGGGCATCCAGTAGGTCTGCCGGTACTCTTTCACACCGGCGTTGTAGGTTTTGACGGCCATGGGAACCTCCAGTTAGTCGTGAAAAAAGCTGACGTCGCAGTATGGTCAACGCAACGTGTGCCCGAACTATAGGACGAAGGGCCCTATAAGGGATAGTGAAAGTTTTTGATAATTAGGATAAGATATTACTTATAGAAGAACACCTATAGCATGTTACACGTCACCTTCCGCCAGCTTTCCGTGTTCGAGGCCGTGGCGCGCCATTTGAGCTTTTCCCGCGCAGCCCAAGAGCTGCACCTCACCCAGCCCGCGGTGTCCATGCAGATCAAGCAACTGGAAGAAAACGTGGGCACTGCCTTATTCGAGCAACTGGGCAAGAAGATCTACCTCACCGAGGCCGGCCACGAGCTCTACCACTACAGCCGCACCATCGCCCAGCAGCTGAGCGAGGCCGAGGCCGTGCTGGCCGAGCTGAAAGGCTTGAAGCGCGGCAAACTGAAGATCTCTGTGGCCAGTACCGCCAACTATTTTGCGCCCCAGTTGCTGGCCACCTTCAGCCAACGCTTTCCCAATATCACCGTGAGCCTCAACGTGACCAACCGGCAGACCCTGTTGGTCCAGCTCGCCAACAACGAAATGGACATGGCCATCATGGGCCAGCCGCCGGATGGGCTGGATCTGGTGGCGGAATCCTTCATGGAAAATCCGCTGGTGGTGATCGCGCCCATGAACCACCCCCTGGCACGCCAGAAAAACATTCCGCTCGCGCGCCTGGCTTCTGAAACCTTCCTCATGCGCGAGGAGGGTTCCGGCACTCGCATCGCGATGGAGCGCTATTTCGAAGCACATCGGGTGAAAATCCAACCAGGCATGGAGATGAGCAGCACCGAAGCCATCAAGCAAGGGGTGCAAGCGGGACTAGGCCTGGGCGTGGTGTCTTTGCACACCATCGAACTCGAGCTTTCCGCCCGCCGCCTGCGCGTGTTGGACGTGCAAGGGCTGCCCATCCGCCGCCACTGGCATATCGTGCATCGCAAGGACAAACGCCTGTCGGCCGCAGCACTCGCCTTCAAGAACTTCCTGCTGGACGAGGCGACGACGGTATTGTCGCGGGCGGGGTGACCGAGGCTAAGTGACCGTAACGGGCTGCCAGTGCGGCAAGCGCCGCTTCCTTGTTGGCGAATAGGTGCTCCTTCGGGATCACCTCGTCTAACCCGCCCCGCTCGAAGGCCGCCCGTACCTGCTTTTTCAGACTGCTGAAATACAAGTCCACGCCGCGCGCTTTGAGCTGGCGCGCCACCGCCCTGAGCTGTGCTTCGCCCGAGGCATCCATGTCGTTGATGCCGCTGCCCACCACCAGTACCGCCTTCGCCTGGGGAAAGCGACGTAAGGCTTCCAGCACGGCTTCCTCGAAATAGGCCACGTTGACAAAATCGAGTGAACCATCGAAGCGCAGCGCCACGTATTGGTCGCTCACCGGGGGCAGATGATGACTATCCATCCCGGCCAGGGTGCCGTCGGCGCGACGTCCCAGGATTTCTGCGCGCGGACGCATGTTGCGCACCACATAGGCCGCCACGGTCAGCCCAACACCCAGCAGGATGCCTTGGGCGAGGGCTGGCGCCAGCGCCAGCGTGGCCACGAACGTGACCAGGCCGATCACCGCATCGACGCGGTTCACCCGCCAGGCCTGCAACAAGGGCTCGATGCGCACCAAGCCAAATACCGCGAACATGATGATCACCGCCAGCACGGCTTGTGGCAGGTGGTAGAGCAAGGGGGTCAAGAACAAAATCACCAGCATCACACACAAGGCGCTGATGATGGCGAACAAGCCGGTCTGGGCACCGGCACGTGCGGCCAGCGCGGAGCGGGAAAACGAGCCGCTCACCACATAGCTCTGAAAGAAACTGCCGACGATATTGGCCAGCCCCTGGCCGATGAGTTCCTGGTTGGTGTCCACCCGTTGACCCGTGCGTGCGCTGATGGCCTTGGAGATGGAAGTGGCCTCCATGAAACCTAGAAGCGCCATGATGAGAGCAGCCGGCAGAAGGGGAAGCAGAATCTGCCAGGCGATGTGCGGTAGCGTGAAGCTGGGTAAGCCTTTGGGAATGGTCCCCACCACCTCGCCGCCGCTAGACAGGCTCACGGTATCGCCCTTAATTGCGGCAAAGCGCCAGTAGGCCGCGCCCGCCGGCTCACCTTCCACCACGGTGCCAGCCGACCGAAACACGGGTCCGGTGGGCGTCTCGACTCGGGACAAGCGCACCGCGTGCAGATGGCGCCGCGCCTCGAAGGCCTGTTCTCTGAGGGCGGTCAGTCGCACCTTTTGCTTGTCGAGCTCGGCGTCCAGGTCGGCCCGGGCCACCCGCGCCGCTTGTGTGGCGCGACTGCGTTCCGCCTGCAGCTGCGCCAGGCGCCTTTCTTGGTTGCGCACGGCCTCATTCAAGCGGGTGTAGTCGCCCAAACGGGCCCGAAACGATGCATCCTCGATGCTGGCAAGGGAAACGCTCGCGGTGCGTTCGAAACCGAACCAGGCGCTAGCCACGGTGGTGACCATGATGGCCACGAGGATAGCAGGCGCGCGCGGAAAAAAGCGCTGCAGCCCGTAGATGATCAGGAAAGCGGCGAACGCGAAACCAACGGTAGGCCAATGCGTCTGCTCCAGCTGGGTGACCACCGCCCACAAGTCCGAGAGGAAGGAGTCGCTACGGGGCATGGGCACATTGATGAGCTTATTGAGCTGGGATAGGCCAATGATCAAGGCCGCAGCATTGGTGAAGCCCACCACGACGGGATGGGACAGCAGGTTGACCACGAGCCCGAGCCGGAACAGGCCCAGCAGCAAGCGCAACACGCCCACCATCAGGGCCAGCATGACGGACAGCTCGATGAATTGCTCGCTGCCCACCGACGCGAAGGGCAGCAAGGCCGCCGCCGACAGAAGGGAGAGCATCGCCGTGGGGCCGGTGTGCAGCTGGCGCAGGGAACCCCAGAGGGAGGCCACCATCACCGGCAGAAACGCGGCATAGAGACCATACACGACCGGCAGTCCCGCTAACTGGGCATAGGCCATGCTCTGGGGTACCAGCACCAAGGCCACGGTGACCCCGGCGATGAGGTCGGCGCGCAACGTCTCCCGCGTCATCGGCCACCAACCGAGGAAGGGAAACAGCCGCGCAAGCCAAGTTGAGTCGTTCTTTAGCATGAAGGCATCCGCGGCACGGGTTTTCCGCACCGAACGAAGCAGCAAAGGAAACCGCGCAGGGCGGGTTCAATCAGGCCAGATGCGAGCGGGGTGCAGCCCCTGGGTCGGCGCAGGCAACCCGTAGGCCGGATCATGATCGGGGATGGGCTTGCGCCGCGGGGCCGTCTCGGCGGACTGTGCCGTGGGGGCAGCAGGTTCGTCCTTGGCCTTGCGCACGCCGGCCGCGAGTTTGTCCGATGTCTTGCTCATGGCTTCAGTACCTCCTCGATGATGCCTTCCATTTCCCGCACCGCAGCCGCGCCGCGGGCGCCCAATCCATACACACTGGTGCCTTCCAGCGCCGCGACCCGCCAAGCGGCGCGCCGGGCAAGCCCATGGGCCAGCGCCGGCAGGCCCAATGCCGCAAGCGCGTCGTACACCGAGCGGGACAAGCTCGAGCGTGTATCCAGCTGATTCACCACCACCCAGGCCTTGCGCCCGGGCCGGGCCGCGCGCGCCGACTGTAGCCGCTCCATCACCGCTACACAGGCCCACAAGTCTGGCGGCGAAGGCTGCACCGGCACCAGCACGCGATCGGCGGCGGCCCACACTTGTCTCAGAACGGCGTCATCCAGATGGGGTGGGCAGTCGATCACCACGTAGTCAGTGCTTTCCGCCGCCAAGGCGATCTCGCGCCCCAGAACCGAGCCCGCCGCGGCCACCACCTGGGGCAATGCACCGCCGGCCAGCCGCACCCAGTGGCTTGCCGTGCCTTGAGGATCGGCGTCGAGCAGCAGCGTCGGGCCCCGCCGCGCAAGCCCCGCCGCCAGATTCACCGCCAACGTGGTCTTGCCAGTGCCGCCCTTTTGATTGGCCACGGCGATCGAAAGGGCGGCCACGGGTTCAGTCCTTCACCAGAGCGTCGATACGCGCAGCCAGGGCGAAGATTTCCGCGGTGAGCGGACGTCCATCGGCATCGAGCGTGACGCTGACGTAGGTCTTGCCAAAGCTCAGGTTGGGATAATGCCCCGCTTCTTCCGCCAGTTTCGCCACCGCGTCCAGAAAACGCCGCGTCTCTGCGTAGGCGGCGAATTCGAAGCGTCGCGTCAGCGCCGGCGGCAAGTCCTGCCGCTGCCAGTGTGGAAGCCTTTCCTCTTCAGGCATAACGTGATTCCTCTTCGGCCGGAAGCGCCGCGCGCATGCGGTCAAGCTCCTGCAAATGAGCGAGTTCATCGCGCAGGATGGACTGGAACACGGACTCGTGCTGGAAGTCGCCTACCCGTGCGCAATAGGCGGCCGCTTCCTCGTAGAGACGCACGGCATCCACCTCAAGGATGCGGTCGATTTCGATCAGCTCGCGCAAACTGCGTCCCAGGCGCGCGGGCGCGATTTGCATTGCGCGCGGGGCCACACCCAGCTTCACCAGAGTGTCGATCAAGGTCTTGACGTGCTCAATCTCTTCGTCCACGTCCTCGCGGAAATGGGCGCAGAAATCCGCCAGATTCCACTGGTCACACAGGCGGGACTGGGCCATGTACTGCTGCACCGCCGCCATTTCGTGCGCCAGCGCTCGGTGCAGGTAGCCGAGGAGCCGGGGATCGCTCGCCATGACCCACCCTTTCAGCTGCCGTAGCGGATCACGTCACCGTCGCGTCCCGCGCCGTCGGCGCTAGGCTTGCGCGGTAGGATGTTTTCCACCTCGCTGTGCACGCGGGCGATGATGTGGGCCGCGACCAGGCCATCACCCACCCGCTCGCAGGCATCCGCGCCCGCGCGCACCGCAGCGTTCACCGCACCGGTCTCACCCCGCACCATCACGGTGACATAACCACCCCCCACGAACTGGCGGCCAATCAACCGCACTTCCGCCGCCTTGGTCATCGCATCCGCCGCCTCGATCGCAGGCACCAGGCCACGCGTCTCGATCATGCCCAGGGCGATGCCATGGCTTGTCCCGGTCATAACCCCGTTGGCCTGCCTCGCCACCATTTCCATGGCGATCCCCTTTACACCGTCGGCGCGGTGGGCAGGATGTTTTCCACCTCGCTGTGCACGCGGGCGATGATGTGGGCCGCGACCAGGCCATCACCCACCCGCTCGCAGGCATCGGCGCCCGCGCGCACCGCAGCGTTCACCGCACCGGTCTCGCCCCGCACCATCACGGTGACATAGCCACCCCCCACGAACTGGCGGCCAATCAACCGCACTTCCGCCGCCTTGGTCATCGCATCCGCCGCCTCGATCGCAGGCACCAGGCCACGCGTCTCGATCATGCCCAAAGCAATACCCGTCAATCCGTTAGCCATGATTCATCTCCTTCAAACGAACACACAAACTGCTTAGGCTGCTGCCGCGGTGGGCAGGATGTTTTCCACCTCGCTGTGCACGCGCGCGATGATGTGGGCCGCAACCAGGCCATCACCCACCCGCTCGCAGGCATCCGCGCCCGCGCGCACCGCAGCGTTCACCGCACCGGTCTCACCCCGCACCATCACGGTGACATAGCCACCCCCCACGAACTGGCGGCCAATCAACCGCACTTCCGCCGCCTTGGTCATCGCGTCCGCCGCCTCGATCGCAGGCACCAGGCCACGCGTCTCGATCATACCCAGGGCGATACCCGTCATTGAATTTGCCATGCTGTTTCTCCTTCAGAGAGTTGATGAAGTTGCCTTGCCCGCGACGTTGTCCGTCACGTCCCACTGATCGATGATCCCAAGGATCGTCAAATCGGTAAGGATTCGATAATCGCCGGCGCCGTAGCGGGCAGCCGAGCCGCCGGCAGTAAAAACCCATTTGCCCGGCGGCACACCCACGGGATCCACCGCCACGGAAAGCTTGCCCTTTTGATCTGCCAGTACCCGCAGCGAGGCGCTGTACAAGCCGGGGATGCGGCGGGTGCAAACCAGGTCGGACACCACCCGCATGATCTCCATGTCAGCGCTCCTCCCAGTGATCGATGATGCCGACGATGGTGAGATCGGATGGGAAGTCCTTGGAACCCGCGGCTTCCCTTGCAGCGGAGCTTCCCACGCAGATCACCCAGTCGCCCGGGATGCATCCCACCGCGTCCACCGCCACTTGGGGCGTGCCACCGGCCTTCTCCCGCACCACCAAGAGGGGCCGATGACCCATTTCTTTCACACGGTTGGTCGAAACCAGCGTCTTTTCCACCTGCATGATCTTCATGGCTTGACCTCAGTGCTTCTGCGATTCCCGTTCACTGTCTGTCACCGTTTCCAGCGAGCTGCCGGTGCGCTTGTCCTGCACCGTCATGCCGATATAGAGCAGACCCTGCCGCGCCAGCTCGGGATAACGCGCAACCACAGCCGCGCCAATCCGCCGGCAACGGGCTACGGCGCGCTCCCGCGAACCGGGCACGCGGCCGTCGTAGCGGTAATGGATGGCAATGGGCACCGGCAGGCCACGGGCCACGTTGAGCTGGCTGAAGATACGGATGCCCACGTCCAGATCCGCCGCCCCTTCCTCGATGGTGTAGAGGTGGGCGAAGTAGGCCAGATTGCGCAAATGCACCTCGTCCAGGCTATCGCCCAGATTGATGAAGCGCTCCGCATGTCCGATGTCGCGGTAGCGGCCGGCGTGATGGGCACACACGTAGTCGATCTGCGACAGGTTGTGAGTGATTAACCGCTCGATCAGCCGTTCCATGCCCGCCTCCGGCCGGCTGCGGCCCGCGCCGCGCGCCGCTTCGGCGACCGCTTCCGCCACGCGTTGCCGGGCTTCGGAGAGCGGTAGGTCCACCGTGCGCCGGTAGAGGGCGAGATTATCTACGTAACAGTCCACGCTCATCTCGCCTTGCGCGTCGGGCACGTGCACCCGGATCGCGTCATTATCGGTGTCCACCCCGATGAGCAGCGTCGCCACCGACGCGCCGCAACAGAAACCGTTTTCGATGGCCGTGCGGAAGGCGGCCAATCGGTCGAGCGCGGCCTGCGCGGCGCGCCGCTCGTCACTACCGTGGGCAGCGCAGCCCTCGTGGGTCGGGTCTGAGCCGCTGAAGTGGTAGACCGCGATCTTCAGGTAGCGCGTGCCCGCCTCTGGTAGCGTGGGCACGCCCTCGCGCCAGCGGCGCAGCTCGGTGTCGGTCCAGTGGCGCACGTTGAGCTCCACGTCGAACAGGGCGCCCGCGTAGGCCTTGCGGTGCACCGCCCCCCGCGGCAGGCGCAGCACGAAAGGCAAAAGGCCCTTGAGGCGGCCATCGGCGCAGGGGCTGATGTCCACTTCATGGAAGCCGCATTCGATGAAAAACCGCTGCATGGCTTCCACTTCCCCCGGCCGGCTCCAGCGGTCGGCGAAGGCGTGGGCCAATCGCTCGTAGGTGGCCAACACGGCGTGCCCGTAGAGGCGACGCATGTCCAGGGTGGTGACCCACGCGTCCTGTAGCACGTCTTCCGGCAGCGCAAAACCCAGCCGTTCCTGGGCGAGGGCCTGGGCACGCGCCTCGAAGCCGCTTTCATGCTGGATGGCTGCGATCTGTTTGAGCGTGGGCACGATGGCCTCGAAACGGCCACGCACCGTCCGCTCGTAATCGGCCAGCTCCTCGTTGCGCGCCAGATCGGCCAGGGGATGCGCGCGCGGCGCGCATACGGCCGCCACGCACTCGCCTCCGCGCGGCTCCATGCCTGGGGGGCAGAAGCTCGGTCGCTGCGGCCAGGCCGGTATCGCCGCAGGTGGGACGGCCAGCCCCACCGGTGCGGCAGGCGTAGTCTGGCGACCGCGCAGGGCTTCCATGCGTTGGCGCGTATTCATCGGCGACGCCCTCTAGCCCCGGGCACCACCGGAAAGGGTGATGACCGCCCCCGAGGTGGTATTGCCGCTACTGCCGGTAATACGGCTGGCGGCAGGTGCTGGATGCTCGATCTCGCGGAAAGCGCGGGCATTCGCCCCCGCGCCGCGGGGCGCGCCCCGCAAGGTGGGGTTGCGCCGCGTAGCGAAATAGCCCTCGGTGCCGGTGATGCGGTCGTTGCGATCCCAGGCATCGCCGGTGATGCGCCGTTCCCGACCTTCGCCAGTGATGCGCTCGGGACGCGGTTCCGGCGCCGCTACCGGCCGGCTCGTCATTTCCTCGCGGTAGCGAAATTCCGGCGTCCCCGAGATCAAGCCCACCGCTCGCGCCATGGGTCCGGTGATGCGGCCGTTATCCCCGTAGGCGCTACCGGTGATGCGCCGGACCTCAGAAGAGCGGGCCATACGCGCCGGCGTGGGAATCGAGAAGCCGCCGGGCCGCGCCGGCGCAGGCGTAATGCCACAGGCTTCGGCGGCTTGATCCTCACCCAGGTAGGGCGTGCCGCTCACGGGCTGACAGGTGCCACGCTCGTTGCCCGTGAGCTTGGCATCTGGCCCCGGTTGAATGCCGGTCAAAGCAGCGCTGCGGCCCAGCCGTGCCCGGTTGATGGCCTCTTGCGCGGCCCGGGCCGCGCAAAATTCGGCGTACTGGTCGGCGCCGATGTAGGAGGTGCCCGTCACCGGCTTGCAGGCACCGTACTCATCGCCGGTCACCTTGACCGAGCGCCCCACCTGGGTGCCCGACACCGCCTGGCCCCGGAAGGTGCGGGACACACCCACTTTGGCCGGCGGCTGGTAAGGTTCGCTGCGGCAGTAGGAGACGAATTCCTCGGCCGGTAGATAATCGGTACCAGTCACACGCTTGCACGCACCCGCCTCAACGCCGGTAAGGCTCGGTGCGCGACCCACTCGGGTGCCGCTCACCGTCGCGCCAGCTGCGGTGTGACTGGTTTCCACCTTTTTTGGAGCATCGCCCTCCTCGCGAGCCTGGGCCGCGGCATCGGCGTAGGCGGTGCCGGTAATGGCACGCCGGGCGCCTGCTTCCGTACCGGTCACCGGCACCCGGCGGTTGAAATCGGTACCCGTGATGCGCAGCCCCTTGCCAGTCTGCCCGGCTTCCACCTTCGCGGGATGGGGCTCGGGGGCCGTGCCACAGAACTCGCCCACTTGCTCGGCGGCAAGGTATTCGGTCCCCGTCACCCGCTTGCAGGTCCCGTACTCATCGCCCGTGACTTTGGGGCTGCGCCCCACCTCGGTACCGGTAATGCGCCGGCCGCGACTGGTGGTGGTGACTGCCACCTTGCTGGGATTGGGCTCCGGCAGAGCGCCGCAGAAGGCGGAAAACTGCTCGCTACCCACATACTCCGTCCCCGTCACCACCCGGCAGGTGCCCGCCTCGTTGCCCGTGACGCGCGGGCTGCGCTCCACTTGGTTGCCGGTCACCGGCGTGCCAGACAGGGTGGTACCGATCTCCACTTTTTGCGGCTCGGGTCGAATCCGCCCGCAGGGCCGGGCCGGCGGCGCGTCGCCCCGCCCGCGCAAAGATTGCTCGATGCGCCGCTGGCGCGCCGGCGAGGGTGGTTCGGGCACGATCACCTTGGGGCGTGTCTCACTTGCGTCTTCCACCCGTGCGCTGACGGGCTCGTCGTGCCGACAGCCGCAGTCAGCCTCGGACCTGCCCGCCTGCGACCGCTGGGCGCCCGTTGCCGCGCCAGCCCCATTGCCAGCGTTTCCCAGGGCGGCTTTCCCCTGGAGCGACAACGCGCGACGGCGGGCCAGGGCGGCTTCGCGGCCGCTGAGCCTTTCGCTTGCGATGGCGTCACTCATACTTTGCTTCCTTTATGCATACGGCGTTGATCATTAGCGTCTGGCATCCAGATCGCTATCCGTGTTGCGTTTGCCACGACTATAGGGAACAATGTCCATAAGCAAAAATGAATCTTTCTTATCGTTTCCATACAATGGAATGAATCATCTGCCATCCCCAGGAGGGCCTCGTTCATGAACGTCACCCTGCGCCAACTCAAGCTTCTGGAAGCCGTCGCGCGGCATTCGAGCTTCACCCGCGCCTCTGAAGAGTTGCACCTCACCCAGCCTGCGGTGTCCACTCAGATCAAGCAGCTGGAAGAGCAGGTGGGCATGCCCCTGTTCGAGCAGATGGGCAAAAAGATCTTTCTCACCGAAGCCGGGCGCGAGCTCTACGCCTTCGCGCGCAACATCGCCCAGCAGTTTCGCGACATGGAATCGGTGCTCGATGACATGAAGGGCGTCAAGCGCGGCACGCTGCGCCTGGCCGTGACCAGTACTGGCAAATACTTCGCGCCCTACCTGCTGGCCACCTTCATCCAGCGCCATCCCGGCACGCAGGTGCATCTGGAGGTCACCAACCGGGAAGCGCTGGTGCAACAGCTCGCCGACAACCTGCCGGACATGGCCATCATGGGCACGCCGCCGGAACACATCGAGCTTAGGTCCCGCGCCTTTATGCAAAACCCGCTGGTGATCATCGCTCGGCCCGACCACCCCCTGGCTGGCTCCAGCCGGGTGCCGCTGGCGCGGCTGATGGATGAGAACTTCATCCTGCGTGAACGTGGCTCGGGCACGCGTAACGCCGTGGAGCGTTTTTTTCGCGAGCGCAACCTGCGTCTGGCGACCTCCATGGAAATGAGCCGCAACGAAGCCATCAAGCATGCCGTGATGGCCGGTCTCGGCCTGGGCATTGTCTCCTTGCATACGCTGGAATTCGAGCTTTTGCTCAACCGCGTCGCCATCCTCAACGTGGAGGGTTTTCCCATCATGAAGGAGTGGTATCTGGTACACCGCGCCGGCAAGCGCATGTCTCCCATCGCCCAGGCATTTCACGATTTCGTCCTCGAAGAAGCCGAGCGCATCATTCGTCTACCCCAGCCCAAACCCGTCACGCGCTCGCGCAGGCGCATCACGCGCTCCTGAACTTGACCAGGCGGGTGACTTGGATGTCGGAGATGAACACGACACCCGTGTGGCGGTCGAAAAAGGGCGCGAAGCCCTCGAGGATGGGCTCCACCAGTTCCGCAGGCACGGCGACGATGATCATGATCAGCACTGCATCCTCGTTGAACATGAGATGGCCCTCGTGGAAGCCGTGCCGCCCCTTGCCAGAGAGATTGTTGACAATGGTGTAGCCGGTGACGCCGGCCCTATCCAGCAGGTCGGTGGCGAAGGCCTGGTGTTCCCCTTCCAGGATGATCTCCAGTTTCTTCAACGGACTCAGATTGAGTGAAGTCATGTCGTGGGCTCCGTCATGTCATTTATCAACCGGGGTGCGACCTGCCATGTGCCTTCGGAGAACACGTGAGTGTCCCCCGTTTCCGGATCCACCACGGCCAAACGCAACCAGCCCTTGTATAGCAGATTGCGTACGGCGGCCACGGCTTCCAGAGCGCGCCGCGCGTGGTTGAAAGGTGCCTCGATCAGCACCATAAGGCGCAGTGGCTCGTGGTAAGGGCGGCCTTCGCGCAGCACGGTCTGGATGGGCAGCCCGGTACGCAAATCCGAGAGATTGCCCGTCATCACCCCAAACCGGCCTGCCACGTTGTGATAGACCTTGCTGCCGCTCCCGAAGCGCGCGTTGTCCACGGTGGAAAAGTAATGCTCCATGTTGATCCACTGCCCCACCACGAGCGGACCGGCGAGGATGTTTTCCAAAAGTCGCCCTCGGGGATCCAAACGCCAGTCGTAGGAATGAAGAAAGGCCCGGCCCGCGAGGTCACATTCGCGCGTGAGGTCGCGCCGGCCGATGATGAAGGCCGCGTTGCCAGACAAACCCCACTCGGGACGCACCTGGGACCAGTCGGCGGCCTGACGATGGGCGAGCCGCCACGCCCGCTCCAGTTCCACCGAACCCGCCTCGGGCAGCAAGTCCATCAGCCGTTCCTGGGCACATAGGTGGGAGGCGGCCTGCAAGCCTTTCACCAGTCGATCCAGGTACACCAGGTGGGCCGGCGGCAGCAGTTCCAGGTCGTGCAGCGTAAGTTCGTCACGGGTCGTGTCGTGGAATGCCGGCACGAACCAGGCATCGTCTGCAATCGTGATGCCCGCCTCGCGCAGACGCTCACGCACCGCAGGCTTGTTGGCCATCTGGGCCAACACGCGCGCGTTCACCAGACCGTGATTGCCCCCGCATGCGCCGCAATCCAGGGCGCTTTCGTAGGGATTGTTGTCGGAGCTGCTGCCATGCCCGACGAGCAGCACGAAGCGGGAAAAACCTGCGGTAAGCCCCACAGACCGGAGTGCCTGGGCGACGAAGTGCGCCTGCTCATCCAGCGTGAAACCAATCCGCCCCAGGCGCTCCAACTGGATGCGGGCATAGCCCACGTTGATGCGATAGACCTGCCGTAAGCGTTCGATGAATTGCGCCTCCAGCGCCTGGTCGACGCCGAGCATCTGCGACAGCGCGGTGGGGCCACTTAGGCCCGCCAGGGCCGTTTCACGCAATTCACGCACGACATCATCGGTGATGTGCTCCCGCGCGATGCCCAGTTCCTTTTCCAGGGCACGTACGATGAGGCTGCGCTGCAAGGATCTGATGATGGAATCGGCCTGCTCGCGGGACAGCTTGTCCAGGAGCAGGCGGCTGTCTGGAGTCTCGGGAAAGAGGCGTTTGCGCCAGCGCCCGTAGGCGAGCGGCGCCAGGGTTTTGCCAAACAGGTCCAGCCCAAACAGCAGGCCGATCGCCTCCACCGTGACGAAAGGCGATAGCACCGAGGACTTGAGGTCGTGCATCACCTGCTCCAGCACCGACATGAGGGTCTCGTCTTCTGGCTGACGCACGAGGGGCACCTCCAGCACGAGATTCTTCGGCGTCACCACCACTGGACAGAGGTGGGTCTCCGAGCCCTTGGTAAGCCCGATGAAGGCCAAAGGCACACCAAAGAAACCAGCAATGCCAAAGGTCTGATAATCGCCTACCCGTTCCAGATGGCGCCGGATGCGCTCCGAACGCACGTCGATGCAGAACAACAGCTGGGCGAAGGGCCGCTTCTTGCGCGGCGGCGCCGCATCGCGCCGTATCGCGGCAAGTAGCTTAGCCTGGTGCCGGGCTTCATGGGCAGTAAGCCAGAAAAACCCTTCGTGCCGCTCGAAGTCTGCAAGGCGCAGGCACAGGCGCATCACTTCGCCGCCGTCCAACGCCCGCAGCGCGTCGAGCTGGCCAGCGCGCGCGGCAAGCCGCGTAAGCCGCGCCGCCCAATGCTGCGCCTCCTGCCGACGCTTGTCGGCGAGATACGTGGGCATGAGACGGGCAAGCTGGCGGGGGCGCGCGAGTGCTTGCTCCACTCGGTGGGCGTGGCGGGGCAGGACGCGGCCCAGATGAAACTCCCGACTCAACCACGCGCGCTCGGGTTCGCACGCCACGAATTCCATGAGAGCAGGCAGGGTCGCAGGGCGATGCGTCCTTGCTCCGTGCTCCTGTAACAAGGCCGCGGCCAGGGTCAAGCGCACGGCCAGATAGTCCACCAGGTCCGCGGGATGAATCTGCGCCCAGTAGTAATGCCGCGCGCCGGCACGCCAGCGGATGAAGCCAGCCCAGCCCGGTAGTCGCACCAATTCGCCGGTGAAGGCTTCACGCCAATCGTTTTCCGGCACGCCCAATTCGGTCATCACGTGGGCGATGATGCCCTCCGGCGTGTCATCCACCGCCAGCACGCGCTTTATGTGCAAGCCACGCAGGAACAGCCGTAGGTTATGACGGGCAACGTCGCGCCACGCCGCGAACAGGCCTTTTTGCCGGCCCGGCATGCGCCACACGGACTGGCCCTCGTCGAAAAAATCGAGGCAACTCTTGATCACCAGTTCGTCCAGAGTGGGGCCGATGTCGGCACCGAACAACTCATCCACCAGGCTATAAACCGGACGTGCCGGCGTCCAGCCGGCGCGCACCTGAGCGGCAAGTTCCTCTGGCGCGATCGTGCGCGGTGCAAGCGGCGCCTGCGCCAGTGCCGCGGCCAGATCCGCGCCATCGGCAAGCATAGGCGGTGGCCCCAGGGGTGCGGGTTCGCTCACGGTCAACGTCAGCAGCAGTTGCGCCAAATCGAGCCCTGGGAAGCGCTCTGCCCGCGCGGCGTACGCCGCCACTTCTCGCTCCAGCGCCGAGCGCTCCACCCGGCCTTCGGCCAGTGCCTGCTGATACTCGACGCGCGGCAGATAGCCACGGGCGCCAAACAGCTCAGTGCCCTCCCGCACGGCTTCAACGAAGGGCAGGTGCTCCAGCCCATGGAGGGGGTTATGGTGAATGAAGGTGCGCATGGGCCAGAAAAAGGGAATGGGCTCGCCCGCCACGTGCACCGTGGCGCGAATACGCAACCGCCGTCCTAGGGAGAGACTCATCCCAGCCGCCCCAGCCAGTAAAGCCCCGCCCCGGTGACCAGCGCGGCGAAGCCAAGCCCAAGGCCGAGGCTGGCCACGCCGACATCAGCGATCGGGTCCACCTCTTGCCCCCCACCGAGAAAGCCCGCTAGCAGACGCATCGCTGCCCAACTCCAGGCCAGCCATACCAGCAAGACCCCAAGCGCCAGCACCGGCGTGAGATGCATGAGTAACGCAAGCAAGGCGGAAAACCCCGGCGCAGGCGGCGTAGCCACTGCGGCGAGCAGAATCACCGCGAAGAGGAAGGCCAGGCGGGGCGCCGGGGTGAGCGTGGCCGCAAGCCCGGCGTAGGCCGCCCCCAGGCGACGCGCAATGGCGGCGCCCACCAGCGCCAACCCCGACGCGGGGAGCGCGAAAGCCGCAAGGAAAACCACCAGCGGCAACAACGCGCCGTGCAACGGTTCCAACCAGACCAAGGCGTAAGCCGAGGTGGCGAATAGTCCCGTCCACAGGGCGAGGTCGCGCACGGTGAGGAGCCGAAAGGCATAAATGGCGGCCGTCAAGAGGGCCCAAGGCGCGACAATTTCTGGGATGGGGGGCGCAAGCCACGAAAGGAGCGCCACACCCACGCCCGGCCAAAAGAGGAAGGCGACCGCGCGCAAAGCCGGAGGCAGTCGAGTCAGTACGACCACGGCGAGCCCACTCATGGGAAAGAGTGGCAGAAACAAGGCCACGGCCAGCAGCTCGACCATGTCAGCCCCAACGCCACCACAGGTTGAGTCGGCGCGAGCCGGCCAGAATCGCGCGGGCGAGCCAAGCATAGAGATCCGGCACGTAGAGCTCCCGCGATAGCAGGGAATAAAACGCCAAGCGTAGGCGTGACGCTTCCTTGCCCCGGGGCCGGTCGCTAGCCGCGGCATGGTAGGTGAACAACCATCCCAAGACCACCGCCAGGGTCAGCACCGCCACCAGCGCCTCGAAGGTGCCCACTGGAATGCTGGCCGCAGCAAACAAGGCCTCTGCCATGGCTCGGTTGGGATAGAGGAAGAGATCGAATCCATGGCCGATCACCGTATAGCCTGCCACGACGATGACCAGGGAAAGAATGATCATGCCCATCAGGCGCCACGGGTTATCGGCGCGCAGTCGGTAGGTGGCGAAAAGCAACTGCGCCCCGGTGACCCAGCCAAAGAACAGCAGAATGAGCGCCCCTTGCTGGCGCACGAGTTTGCCATCCACCAGCCAATGGGACGCAATGAGTAGCGTGAAGGGCACCACCAGCGTGATGCCCGCGGCCAGCAGCCACGGCAGGCGAAGCGCCTCAGGGCGCCGCTCCACCACGAAGGTGTAGAGCGTATCGGGCGGCACGCCATCGTGGCGGCGCGCGTTGCCGATAATGCTTCCCGCACCGAGAAACAGCGTGCCCTTGAACAAGCCATGGGCGATCAAGTGATAAATCGCCAGGGAGAAGGCGCCCACGCCGCACTCGACGAACATGAAGCCCATCTGCCCCATGGTGGAATAGCCCAGCGCCTTCTTCACATCGTTTTGCATCAGCATCAACACCGAGCCCAGGACAGCGGTGATGAGCCCCACTGCGAACACCACGTGCAACACCGCCCCCGCATGGACGAACACGGGCGCGAAGCGGTTCAGGAGAAACCCACCCGCATTGACGATGCCAGCATGCATCAGCGCCGACACGGGCGTCGGCCCTTCCATCGTGTAGGGAAGCCAGGTATGTAGTGGCACCTGCGCCGAGCGGGCAAAGGCCGAAAGCACCACCAGCAAGCCGGTCACCACGGAAAGCGACACGCCGGCCACCTGATGAGCGTGTGGCGCGGCCGCCATCCGTTGGAAAATTTCCGGCAGGGACACTGTCCCGTGAGCCTGGTAGAGCAGCACCGCCGCCAGCACCAGCGGCACATCTCCAAGCCGATAGGTGAGAAAGGACCACAAGGCATAACGCCCCGCAGCAGGACGTGTCAGATCCTGTGCCAGCAGGAAATAGAGAACCACGCCCACCAGCTGCCAGGCGATAAGCAGGGTGATGAGGTCTTGGGCCAGCACCATCAGCAAGATGACCGCGGTCATCAGGTCGAGCAGGGCGAAAAAGCGCGCGTAACCTGGCTCCTCGGCCATGTAGCGCACGGAATAGACATGCACCACCAGGCTGATGCTGGCCACCGTGAGTGCCATCAGGCGGGCCAGGGGGTCGAGCTGGAGCATCACGCCACCGGCGACCACCACCGGCGGCGCAGACCCGTGCAAAAACGCCGCCAGGGCCAGTGCCCAAGTCAGGCTAGCAAACGCCACACTGAGCTGCGCCACCCGCACCCGCGGTCTGGCCCGGCCAAACCAGACCAGCACGGCCGACAGCAGGGGCGCGGCCAGCAAGAGAAAGGCGAGATAGGGCACCGGCTCGCGATCCAGGAGGTCAAAGAAAGAGCCTGCCGCGGACTGGCCGCAGCATCGATGCCAATGTTAGGAACCGCGACCGGTCAATAACAGTCGGGAATTTTTATGGGAACGATAAACCGGCTGCGCGCAGCGTCGTCCTCGGCCCCTGGGCGTGGAAAGATCAAACGGAGGGGCCGGCTTGGCCATGGAGCCTGCCTCACCGCCACTTGAGCGGCTTCTGCCATGGGCCAACGCCGAGCGCGAAAAGTGCTTCGCGTCGGCTCATGCGAACGCTTCCCATCGCCCCGCGCTCACGCGTCGGGTCACGCGCCCCTCCGCGTCGATGGCGAATAAATGGAGCCACTGATTCTCCACCAGCTGCCGGACCAGGTCGTGGCGAGCGATGATATCGTCCATGGCGGCCTCCGGCGCCTCGATGAATACCGACAGGCGCACCGGCTCGTGCACCCAGCGACGGCCGTCATGCACAGACTGTAGCGGCAGACCCACGCGCAGGTCGCCACCATTGCCTTCCAGCACGCCGATGGCGCCCCCCACCACGTTGTGCAGCACTTTGTTGCCGCTGCCGAAGCGCCGGTTGTCCAGGACCGAGCCGTAATACTGCATGTTGATCCAGTTGGCCACCACCATGGGCGCAGTCATGATCAGCTCGAGAATCTTGAAGCCCTCGTCCTTGTGCCAGACATACTCGTGCAAAAAGGCGCGGCCGCCGAGATCCATGCCCGCGGTGCGCCACCGTGGCGCGGCGATGAATGCGGCATTGTTGGCAAGTGCCCATTCGGGCCGCACCTGGGACCAGTCGCGACTGCGGTCGCGCACGGCCGTCGCCACCCGCTGATCGGGTAAATGGCCGAGGCCCAGCATGCCGGCGCGCTCCATGCGGGCGAGGTCACCCGCCTGCATGAGCCATTGACGCAAGGCCAAAAGATCCGGGCCATGGCTTGCAGGTAAGCAGTCGGTGTCGAACAGGTGCACTTCGTCCGTGGTGGTGTCGTGCAGCGCAGGCACGAACCACGTATCCGCCGGTATGGTGATGCCGCGCGCCTTGAGTCCCTCGCGAACCGCCGGGTCGTTCAACAGGGCCGCCACCACCCGCGCGCTCACCTCGCCGGTCTGCCCGGCGCACGCCCCGCAGTCCAAGGCCGTGGCGTGGGGATTGTTCACTGTGGTGCTGCCATGGCCGGCCAAGAGGACCAGCCGGGCAAAGGTATCGGTGAGTGAGAGCGCCCGCAAAATGCGCTCCGCTTCCGCTACCCGCGCGGCGGGTGGAATGCCTGCAGGCAGTGCGCAAGCGTGCTCCTCACGCACCATCTCGATGGTGGGCGCGATGCGCGCAGCCTCCCGCGGCCTCAGGCCAGCGCGATGAGGGTCGGGAACGGGGCGCGTCCAGCCGAAGCTATCGGTCAACAGCTTTGCTGCGTATTTCAGGCCCACCGCCTCGACGAAGGAAAAGCAGGAGGCAGCAGAAAGCTTGAACCCTTTCCACGCCTTCTCTCGTCCCATGCGCCGGCGCCGACTCGCGATCAGAGGGGTTGAGGCGCCGTCTCTGGCGCGGTCATGGATGCAGTAGCGCGGTGTGAAAATCACCGGCACGTGGCTTCGGGCTTGGGCCGCGCCGAGGGGCAGATGGGCGACGAAGATGCCGAAGAAACCCGCGAAGCCAATGGTCTGCACCTCCGGCGCGACGGTCTCCAAGGCCCGACGGAAGACTTCCGAACGCACGTCGATACAAAAGGCCGCCTGGAGTTTAGGACGCGCGCAAGCCCCCGCGCCCGGTGCGCGCGCAAAGCCGCTCGCTAGCTCCCGTTGGACACCGATTTCCAGTGCGTTGAGTAGAATCCGGTCGATTTCAGCCGCCGCCTGCCGCTTGGCCGAAGGCGGCCGCATGCTTGCCGCCAGCATTTCCCGCCAGTGGGCCACCAAAGTGGGACTGTGCTTTTCCTGGTAGAGCAAGGCGTCCCACGCAAGCCGAATCGCCAGCAAATCGGTCATGCTGTCGTCCCGCTGGCCGGCCAGTTCTGCTTGCCAGCGCAGATAGCGGGTCCACGCGGCCCAGCCGCCGACGCTAAGCAACGCCGCGTGCAGGTAACGCTCCTTCGCCGCCTCTTGTATCTCGAGCTCGGCCAGCGCCCAATCGATGACGCTGCGCGGATCCTCGGGCAACTGGGCCACCCGCCTGCGAAACCCGTGTAAGCCCATCATCGCCGGGCTCAAATCGATGCGCGCCGCCTTGCGCCAGGACGCATAGAGGCTTGCCTTTCGCCACGGCATGGTCACCAGAGCCTGTCCCAGGTCGAAATAGGCTGCGCAATGCAGGCTGATGCGTTCGGTGACGAAAGCCGCCCAGATGCCGTTTTCCATACGGTCCAATATCTCGGCAACCGAGGCCATGCCCAGCTTGGGCCGGGGTGCTTCCCGCGCGAGAGCCTGCGTGACATCGTCCACAGTCGCTGCGCTACCGGCGCGGGCGATGGCCGCCGCGATGTCCTCGTGTGCGATCCGTCCATTGGCCAATTGCTCGCGAAAATAGGCACGCGGCATGTATAGGCCGCGACCCGTGAGGCGCGCCAAAAGGTCCGAAGCCTCCTGGAAGGTGAGATCCCGCAGGCCGAAGAAAGGATTCACCGCCACGAAATGGTTCAACGGCCAGAGGGGCGCGATGCGATCGCAGGCCGCATCGAGGAGGCGGTCGAGCTCGGCCGTGGACTGCTCGGTCAGGGGGGCATCGTTCGGGTTCATTTTCCAACTCCCTGGGCAATGGTGTTGGGGGCAGGCCACACCCGCTGCAGCAGGCGGGTGACGAATACGTCGATGTACAAACCGTTGTAGAGGTGCACCCAGAGCGCTTCGCGCATCCTGGAACCGGTCGCCGTCAGGCCATGCTGGAACAGCATGAGTAGCAGAAAGACGATGACCACCGGGACGATGAGCGCGCTTTGCACAGCGGTTACCGCGGGCACGAGGGGCAGCACGCTGCCGCCCACCATCCGCTCGAACAGGGCATGTAGTAGGAAATACGCCCCCGCGACCACGCCGCTCAAGGCCAGCGCATACCCCATGGACGGCACGCCAAGGGCAGTCATCGTCTGCAACTGGAGCTGGGCGACGGCGATGGCCACGATCGCACCCGCGGCCATGAGGGCGGGCTGCGCCTGCCAGCTCACTGCGAAGAGCGCGGCCATCGCCGCCGTGACGGTGGCCCCCATGACCAAGGCCAGCAGGAGCCAACCGGGTCGCCATTCATGCTGGGGCCAAGCCAACGCTGGCGCGCGAAAACCGTCCACGCCGCTTCCGGAAGCGAGAAAGGCATGGGCTTTGTAAAGGGAGTGGGCGACCAAATGCAACATCGCCAGGCTGTAGAGACCAAGGCCGCACTCCAGCAGCATGAAGCCCATCTGGGCCGTGGTGGACCAGGCAAGGGACACCTTGATGCTGGTTTGCGTCAGCATCACCAGCGAGGCCAGGCTGAGGGTGATGAGGCCAACGATGGCGAGCACCGCCAAGGCAGTGCCGGAATGGGACACGATTGGGCTCATGCGGATGACGAGAAACGCGCCGGCATTGACGATACCCGCGTGGAGCAAGGCGGACACGGGCGTGGGCGCTTCCATCACCTGGATCAGCCAGCCGTGCAAGGGGAATTGCGCCGACTTGAGCCCCGCGCTGAACACGATGAGCAGCGCAGCCGCTTCCAGCGTCGCGGGCAAGGGCCCCTGCCAGGCAGCCATGCGCGCGTAAAGCTCGCCAAACTCCAGCGTATGCAGAGTGGAACCAATCAAAACGATGGCGATGAGCAGGCTCACATCCCCGATGCGGCTGGCGATGAATTTCTTGTGCGCCGCCAACACCGCCGCCGGCCGTTCCCGGTAGAACATTAGGAGCTGGTGCAGACCAAGGCTGGTGGCAATCCAAGCCAGAGAAAACATGAGCAGATTGCCCGAGACGATCAGCGTCAGAATCGAAGCGAGGGTATAAGCCAGCCAACGGTGGAAGCGGGCCTGCTGGGCATCCCCGTCCAGATAATTGCGGGCGTAATGGGATACGATGGCGCCCACGAAGGACACCAAAAGCAGCATGATCACGGTGACTCCGTTCACTTGCACGCTGAGCGAAAAGCTGCCGATGTTAGCGGGCAGCCCAAGCGCCGCCAGCGTCCAAACCGAGGCTGGAGCGAGCGCGTGACCCAGCGCCACCATAACGGCGCAGCCAAAGGCCACCCAGGCCGCCGCAGCGCCAAGCTGGGCCGCGAGTCGGGCATCGCGCCACCGGGGCGAAAGCAGGCCAGCGAGAAAAATGAGCGACGGCGCCATTAGCACCAAGGCAGGAACGAGCGTGGTCATTGAGGTCCTCCTGACATCGCCTTGTTTCCCCGATCGGATCGGTTGGCGAGAGTCTAGAGGGGTGCCGGCAAAGACACTAATGAATTGTTTTCATTCTTATGATAGCCTTTCGGCTATATGTTGGACGAGGTCATTCGATAATGCATGTCACGCTGCGCCAGTTGCGCGCCTTCGAGACCGTGGCGCGGCTCAAGAGTTTTTCCCGCGCCGCCGAGGAACTGCACGTCACCCAGCCAACGGTCTCGAAGCAGATCCGCCTGCTGCAGGAAGCGGTGGGGCTTCCGCTTTTGGAACAGGTGGGCAAAAAGGTCTTTCTCACCGAGGCCGGCGAGAAACTTTACGCCACCTGCGCGAGCTGGCTAGAGGCCTGGAGCCGTTTCGAGCAGACTATCGCCGATATGAAAGGCGTGAAACAGGGGCGGCTACGCATCGCTGCCGTCACGACCACCAAGTACTTCATGCCGCGTCTATTGGGTCCCTTTTGCAAGCAATATCCCGGTATCGACGTGGCACTGGAAGTGATCAACCGAAACCGTCTCCTGGAGCGACTGGCGCGCAACCAGGACGATCTCTACATCATGGGCGTGCCACCAGAAGGGTTGGACATCGAATGCGAACCCTTCATGGAAAATCCGCTGGTCGTACTGGCGCCGGCCGATCATCCCCTGGCACGCCGCAAGCGCATCCCTTTCGCCGCCTTGGGCAGCGAGCCGTTCATCGTGCGGGAACGCGGCTCCGGCACCCGACTCACCCTGGAAAGAGTGTTCCAGGAACACAGCGTGCCCCTCACCATTCGCATGGAGCTCGGCAGCAACGAAGCCATCAAACAAGCGGTGGCCGGCGGGCTGGGCCTGGCCGTGCTGTCTCAGAGCACCTTGAGTCTTGAACCCGGCGAGAAAGACTTGCGCATTCTCGATGTAGTCGGCTTTCCCATCCGCCGCCACTGGTACGTGGTGCGCCTGCGGGATAAACCTCTGTCGGTTGTAGCGCAAACCTTTCTCGATTTCCTGCGCAGCCACGTGACCCTGCTGAGCCCACGCGCGCCCCAAGTCGGCCGCGCTGCCAGTCGGCGCCGCCATGGAGAATGGCGAAAGCAGGTAACGCTGCCATGACCACTCAACACGTTTCCCGATCGAAACGCTTTTGCACATGAATCGAGACACGACCGCGCAGCCCATCGCCCACGCCTACGCCGGGCATCATGCAGCCAGTTCGCGCCCACAGCTTCCATGTCGGCATTCCGCGGTTTTGTGGAACTTGAGGGCTGAGCCAGTCCTGCGGGCGGTTGTCCCGGACGCCGGCGTTCTCGTTTGGTTTTGGCGGGGTAGGTGTAAAGTAAAGGCCTGACCCCTTAAGCGCAAACGCGGGCGGTTGTCCCGGACGCCGGCGTTCTCGTTTGGTTTTGGCGGGGTAGGTGTAAAGTAAAGGCCTGACCCCTTAAGCGCAAACGAGTGTGGGTGAGAGACACGCTGGCACAAGAGTCTGGCGGATCGCAATGGAAAGTTCAGGGGGACGTGGGCAGCAGGCTATAAGGTAAAGGCCTGACCCCGGCAGCTGCCGAGAGGCTTCTGCCTTTGCCATCAGCCTGGAACCTGAAGGCGGTTCCCCCACCGGCGCACCCACCGGGCCGGTGGTCATGATGGAAGCCGTGCGCAGCGCGCGCTCCTAACAGGCCAGAGTCGGGGAAAGAAGCTCGGATGAAGCCACCGGGCGCGGCTGCTTGAGCTGGCGCGGCAACAGACGAGCCGCGGCGCCCAAAAAAACAAACGGCCCCGAAGGGCCGTTTGTCGTGACCATGAGCGGCCGCGTCAGTTGACCTTGGGATCCAGCTCGCCCTTGGCATAGCGGCTGGTCATGGCTTCCAGAGACAGCACCTTGATCTTGGAGGCATTGCCAGCGGTGCCGAAGGCTTCGTAACGGGCCTTGCAGATTTCTTTCATCGCCTTGGTAGCGGCGGTGAGGAATTTACGCGGGTCGAACTCTTTCTTGTTCTCGGCCAGGAATTTGCGCACGGCACCGGTAGAAGCCATGCGCAGGTCGGTATCGATGTTGACCTTGCGCACGCCGTTCTTGATGCCCTCGACGATTTCCTCCACCGGCACGCCGTAGGTTTCTCCCATGTCACCGCCGTATTCGTTGATGATCTTGAGCCATTCCTGGGGCACGGAGGAGGAGCCATGCATCACCAGGTGCACGTTGGGTATGCGCGCGTGAATTTCCTTGATGCGATCGATAGCGAGGATGTCGCCCGTGGGCGGGCGTGTGAACTTATAGGCGCCATGGGAGGTGCCGATGGCGATGGCCAGGGCATCCACACCGGTTTTTTTGACGAAGTCGGCCGCTTCGTTGGGATCGGTGAGGAGCTTGGAATGATCCAGCGTGCCCTCGGCGCCGATGCCATCTTCCTCACCGGCCTTACCCGTTTCCAGGGAGCCGAGGCAGCCCAGCTCGCCTTCCACGGACACGCCGCAGGCGTGGGCGATTTCCACCACCTTGCGTGTCACTTCCACGTTGTATTCGTAGCTGGATGGCGTTTTACCGTCTTCTAGCAGAGAGCCGTCCATCATCACGGACGAAAAGCCCAGCTGAATGGAACGCACGCACACGGCCGGCGAGGTGCCATGGTCCTGGTGCATGCAGACGGGGATGTGTGGCCATTCCTCGATGGCAGCGAGGATCAAGTGGCGCAGGAAGGGCGCGCCAGCATATTTGCGAGCGCCGGCAGAGGCTTGCACGATCACCGGGCTGTCGGTCTCGTGGGCGGCTTCCATGATGGCGCGCATCTGTTCCAGGTTGTTGACGTTGAACGCCGGCACGCCATAGCCGTGTTCGGCAGCGTGATCCAGCAGTTGGCGCAGGGTAATCAGTGCCATTGCTTTCTCCTTGAGGTTTTGACTAAACGTTTGGGGCAACCGAGGCGCTGGTGACGGATTCGCCGCTCACGCCTGCCGGTGGTCACCCACCCGCACGATGCGCATGGTGTTGGTTCCTCCGGATTTGCCGATGGCCTCGCCGAAGGTGATGATGATCAGGTCGCCGTCACGCACCGCGCCGCGGCGACGTAGTTCGTCTTCCGCCTCGACCAGCAGCTGTTCCCGATCTTTCGTCGTGGTCTTGAAGTTGACGGGATAGACGCCGCGAAACAAGGTCAGCTTTCTACGGGTTTCGACTTCGGGTGTCAAGGCGTAGATCGGCACCTCGGAATGCATGCGCGACATCCACAATGCGGTGGAGCCTGATTGGGTCAGGGCGCAGATGGCCTTTACCTTGATGTGGCTGGCGGTGAACATGGCGGACATGGCGATGGCCTCGTCCGCCCGGTCGAATTGCTTTTTGAGCTTGTATTGGCTCATGAAGGAGATATCCACCTCCTTCTCTGCCTCCGCGCAGATGCGGTCCATGGCGGCGATGGTTTCCACCGGATATTTCCCCGCTGCGGTCTCCGCCGAGAGCATCACCGCATCGGTGCCGTCCAGCACCGCATTGGCCACGTCTGATACCTCTGCCCGCGTGGGAATCGGGTTCTCGATCATGGATTCCATCATCTGCGTGGCGATGATGGCGAGCTTGTTTTTCTGGCGCGCCAGGCGAATCATCTTCTTCTGCAAGCCTGGCACCGCGGCATCGCCCACCTCCACGCCGAGGTCGCCGCGGGCCACCATGATGGCGTCGGCGGCGTCGATGATTTCATCGAGCGCGGCCACGGCTTCGGCCCGCTCGATCTTGGCGATGATCTGACCGCGGCCGCCGGCCTCGCGCAACAGGCTGCGCGCACGTTCGATGTCGGCGCCGCTGCGCGGGAAGGAAACCGCCAAATAATCGGTCTTGAAAGCCGCGGCGGTGCGGATGTCTTCCAGGTCCTTGTCGGTGAGTGCCGGCGCCGACAGGCCACCGCCCAAGCGATTGATGCCCTTGTTGTTGGACAGCACCCCGCCTTGCACCACGCTGCAGACGATTTCATCCCCGCGCACTTCTTCCACCCACATGGTGATCCGGCCATCATCCAGCAGGAGCGTGTCGCCGCGATGCACGTCACGGGGAAGCGCCTTATAGTCCAGGCCCACGCGCTGCTGGTTGCCCAGAGCGCAATTGGCGTCCAGGATGAAACGGTCGCCTCTTTCAAGGGTGATGGAACCGGTCTCGAACTTGCCGATGCGGATCTTGGGCCCTTGCAGGTCTGCCAGCACACCCACGGTTTTGCCACGGGCGCGCGCCAGGGAGCGGATCATGTCGGCGCGGCGTGTGTGGTCCTCCGCCGTGCCATGGGAGAAGTTGAGCCGCACCACGTCCAGCCCGGCGGCGATCATCTTGTCGAGGACCTTGGGGTCGTCCGAAGCGGGGCCGATGGTGGCGACGATCTTGGTTCTACGTTGCATGGAGTTCCCGTGTGGCAAGGAGAAGGGGGTGAGGCCGATCAAGGACCGGTGGCATCGCTGCACCTTACTCCGCGCGCTTTAGCCGCGAAGCCTCAGCCTTTTGCCCTTTCTTCCAGAATCGCCACGGCAGGGAGGGTCTTGCCTTCCAGGTATTCCAGGAACGCCCCGCCGGCGGTGGAAATGTAGGACACCTTGTCGTAAATGCCATATTTTTGGATGGCGGCGATGGTGTCGCCGCCGCCGGCGAGGGTGAAGGCTTTGGTCTCGGCGATGGCCATGGCGATCTTCTTGGTGCCTTCGCCAAACTGGTCGAACTCGAATACCCCCACCGGGCCGTTCCACACCACGGTGCCCGCCGCCATGATGATGTCGGCTAGCTCCTGGGCGCTCTTGGGGCCGATGTCGAAGATCATGTCGTCATCGGCCACGTCCTGCACGTCTTTCAGCACCGCCGGCTCGTTGGCGTCGAATTTCTTGCCCACCACGACGTCCACCGGGATAGGAATGCGCGCGCCCCGCGCCGACATTTTCTCCATGAGCGCCTTGGCGGTAGGCACCAGGTCATCCTCGCACAGGGACTTGCCCACGTTGTAGCCCGCCGCCTTGATGAAGGTATTGGCGATGCCACCGCCCACCACCAGCTGGTCCACTTTCTCCGACAGGGATTCCAGCACCGTGAGCTTGGTGGACACCTTGGAGCCGCCGACGATGGCCACCATGGGCCGCGCAGGGTTGGCCAAAGCCTTCTCCAGGGCCGCGAGCTCCTGCATCAAGAGTAGGCCCGCGCAGGCCACCGGCGCATATTTGGCGATGCCGTGGGTGGAGGCTTCCGCGCGGTGGGCGGTGCCGAAGGCATCCATCACGAACACGTCGCACAGAGCGGCGTATTTCTTGGCCAGTTCGTCGTCGTTCTTCTTCTCGCCCTTGTTGAAGCGCACGTTCTCCAGCACCACCAGCTCGCCTTCGGCGACATCGAAGCCGCCATCCACCCAGTTTCGGATCAGACGGACCGGCTTGCCCATCCGCTGGGAAATGTTGTCCGCCACCGGCTTGAGGGAGTTCTCCTCGGAAAACTCACCCTCCGTGGGGCGCCCCAGGTGCGAAGTCACCATCACCCGCGCGCCCTGCTTGAGACAATGCTCGATGGTGGCCATGGAAGCAGCGATGCGCGCATCACTGGTGACCTTGCCGTCCTTGACCGGCACGTTGAGGTCGGCCCGGATAAACACGCGCTTGCCTTTGAGATCGAGATCGGTGAGTTTGATGACGGACATGACTCTCTCCTGATTGCGATAAGGTGTAAGGGATGGATCGCATCCATGCCTTACGCCTCACGGCGCAGGAAAATCGACGCACCCGGCTGCCGGATGCAAGCCACAAGAAAAACCTTATGGCCTGCATCGACGCCCTCGCAACGGAATTACTTGGCGATGTGCTCCGCAAAACGCAGCATGTTGCAGGTGTAGCCGTACTCGTTGTCGTACCAAGCCACCACCTTGACGAAGGTGTCGTCCAAGGCGATGCCGGCTTCGGCATCGAAGATGGACGAATAGCTGCAACCGCGGAAATCGGTGGACACCACCTTCTCATCCGTGTAGCCCAAGGTCCGGGAAATGTCGCCTTCCTGGGACGCCTTCTTCATGGCCGCACAGATGTCTTCGTATTTGGCGGGCTTTTCCAGCTCCACGGTCAGGTCCACGACGGAGACGTCGGAGGTGGGCACGCGGAAGGCCATGCCGGTGAGCTTGCCGTTGAGCTCTGGCAGCACCTTGCCCACCGCCTTGGCGGCACCGGTGGAAGAAGGAATGATGTTCTCCAGGATGCCGCGCCCGCCGCGCCAGTCTTTTTTGGAGGGGCCGTCCACCGTCTTTTGGGTTGCGGTGGCAGCATGCACGGTGGACATGAGCCCCCGCTTGATGCCCCAGTTGTCGTGTAGCACCTTGGCCACGGGTGCCAGGCAGTTGGTGGTACAGGAGGCAGCGGACACGATGGCTTGCCCGGCGTAGCTGTTGTGGTTCACGCCGTACACAAACATGGGCGTCTTGTCCTTGGAGGGGGCAGACATGATGACCTTCTTGGCACCCGCCTTGAGATGGGCCTGGCAGGACTCTTCGTCCAAGAAAAAGCCGGTGCACTCGAGGACGAGGTCGGCACCGGCTTCGTTCCATTTCAGGTTGGCGGGATCCTTCTCGGCGGTGAGCCGGATCTTCTTGCCATTGACGACCAGATAATTGCCATCCACCTTGATATCACCATTGAAGCGACCGTGTACCGAGTCATAGCGCAGCATGTAGGCGAGATAATCCGGCTCCAGCAGGTCATTGATGGCGACGACCTCGAGGTTGGGAAACTCTTTCGCGATGGCGCGGAAGGCCATGCGACCGATGCGCCCGAAGCCGTTGATGCCGACTTTGATTGCCATGGTTTACTCTCCTTGAAAGTAAAGAACAAGAATCCTGCGATGACGAGGAAGACACGGGACACCGGGACCACCGGCCCCGTGTGTCCCTCGCCACGGGTTTAGAGAATGCTCTTGACGGTGTTGACCACGTTCTCGACGGTGAAACCGAACTCCTTGAACAGGTCGGCTGCGGGCGCCGATTCACCAAAGCGATTCATGCCGACGATGGCGCCGTCCGAACCCACATACTTGTACCAGCCGTCGGTCACGCCGGCCTCGATGGCCACACGCTTGACGCCCTTGGGTAGCACGCTGTCCTTGTAGGCCTGATCCTGACGATCGAAGGTGGTGGTGGAAGGCATGGACACCACGCGCGTGGCAATACCCTGCCCGTCCAGCACCGCCTTGGCATCGAGCGCGAGCTGCACCTCGGAGCCGGTTGCGATCAGCACGACCTTAGGCTGGGCCGCGTCGGCGAGCACGTAGCCGCCCCGCCGGATGGCCGCAATCTGCTCCGGCGTGCGCTTCTGGAACTTGAGGTTCTGGCGGGACAGGATGAGACTCGTAGGACCGTCCCTCTTCTCCACTGCGGCCACCCAAGCCTGCATGGTCTCCACGGTGTCGCAGGGCCGCCAGACTTCCATGTTGGGCATCAGGCGCAGGGTGGCGGTCTGCTCCACCGGCTGATGGGTGGGACCGTCCTCGCCCAGACCAATCGAATCGTGGGTGAACACGTGGATCACGCGCTGCTTCATCAGCGCAGCCATGCGCAGGGCGTTACGGGAATATTCGGAGAACATGAGGAAGGTGCCACCGAAAGGCAGCACCCCGCCATGCAGCGCCATGCCGTTCATGATGGCGGCCATACCGAACTCACGCACGCCGTAGCTGAAATAATTGCCAATCTTCTTGCCATGGGTGTGATGGCAGCCGGACCAGTTGGTGAGATTGGAGCCGGTGAGGTCGGCGGAGCCCCCCACAAACTCGGGCAGTATGGGCGCCAAAGCGTTGATGGCGATCTGGGAAGCCTTACGGGTGGCGACGTTCTCCCCCTTCTCGTTGATGGCGGCCAGCGCCTGCGCCACATGCTCCTTCCAGTTGGCCGGCAACTCGCCCTTCATGCGCCGCTCGAATTCCGCTGCTTCGGCGGGATAAGCCTTCTTGTACTCGGCAAACTTGTTATTCCAGAGGTTTTCCAGCCCCTGGCCCTTGGTGCGGCAATCCCAGCCTTCGTAGATATCCTGGGGAATCTCGAAAGGTGGATAAGTCCAGCCCAGGTTCTTGCGGGTGGCTTCCACCTCGTCTTCGCCCAGGGCGGCACCATGCACGTCGTGCGTGCCTTCCTTGTTGGGTGAGCCCTTGCCGATGATGGTCTTGCAGCAAATGAGGGTGGGCTTGTCTTTTGATTCCTTGGCGGCGCGCAGAGCGGCGTCCACCGCCATCGGGTCATGACCGTCCACGTTGCGGATCACGTTCCAGCCATAGGCCTCGAACCGGCCCGGCGTGTCGTCGGTGAACCAGCCGTCCACGTGGCCGTCGATGGAGATGCCGTTGTCGTCGTAGATCGCGATCAGCTTATTGAGCCCCCAGGTGCCGGCGAGGGAGCACGCCTCGTGGGAAATGCCCTCCATCATGCAACCATCGCCCAGGAAGACATAGGTGTAGTGGTCCACGATCTCGTGGCCAGGCTTGTTGAACTGCTGGGCCAGGATCTTTTCCGCGAGCGCCATCCCCACCGCGTTGGAAATGCCCTGCCCCAAAGGGCCGGTGGTGGTCTCGACGCCAGGCGTGTAACCGTATTCGGGATGGCCCGGCGTCTTGGAGTGAAGCTGGCGGAAGCGCTTGATTTCCTCCATGGGCAAGTCATAACCCGTCAAATGCAGCAGCGCGTACAGAAGCATGGAGCCATGCCCGTTGGAAAGCACGAAGCGGTCGCGGTCCGGCCACTTGGGATTGTTGGGGTTGTGGCGCAGGTGGTGGTTCCAGAGCACTTCGGCGATTTCGGCCATGCCCATGGGCGCGCCGGGATGACCGGATTTGGCCTTTTCCACGGCGTCGATGGCCAGGATGCGGATCGCGTTGGCCAGGTCTTTGCGAGTTGCCATGTCAGAACGTCCTTCTGTTTTTGGGAAACCTACTCCACCCGGCCAATTCGGCCGGGTCCATCCGTCGCATCGTGTCGTGCTGGGCGGGTGTTAGGGTTGGAATGAAACCGGGGCGCCAGCCATGCCCCGCTTGGTCGCGGAGTCTTGTTAAGCGAAAGCTGAAATTATCCCCCACCCGGCCGAAGCTTGGCAACCGGAGATTAAATCATAAAGTTCAATGGGTTAGATAACAAAAACCGGCACCGCGCGGCGGCGGGGCCCACCGTTTCGCGTGTCAGCGGGGCTGACGCACCCACGCCCGCCACGCCTCGAAGGTGGGGCCATGCCAGGCGGCGATGACGGAGCGCTTCCACGGGTTGGCGGACCAGAAATCGTCCACCTCGAGGGTGGCGATGCGACCGCCCGCTTCCTCCAGGATGAGTGCGCCTGCGGCGTAGTCCCACAGCTTCTGGCCGCCGTGGAGATAGACGTCGAAGCGGCCGGCGGCAACGAAACACCAGTCGAGCGCGCTGGAGCCAAAGTTGCGCTGAGAGCGGTAGGGCGGCCGCGCCGCGAGCTCGGCGGCGAGCTTACGATCCAGGCGCTTGAGGTCCACTCCGGCGAGGGCGGCACCCAGATTGGTCGGCGGCCGTTCCTTGATGGGCAAAGCCTCTCCGTTCAGGAAGGCGCCCCGGCCACGTTCGGCCCAGAACATTTCGTCTAGCTCGGGCGCGTAGATCACACCCAGCTCGGGTCGGCCCTCGCGCAGAAAGCCAATGGACACCGCGAAATAGGGTAGGCCGTTGACGAAGTTGGACGTGCCGTCGATGGGATCGATCACCCACAGGCCTTGCCGCCCCGCTTGCCAGAGCCGCTGTTGCTCCTCGCTGCCCATCTCCTCCCCCAACACCGGGCAGTCGGCAATGTCCCGCAAGGCGCGCCCCAGCGCAGCCTGGGCTTCGGTGTCGGCGATGGTGCACAGACTGCCATCCACCTTGTGCTCATGGGCCACGCGCAAATAGCGCGGCACGATTTCGTGCTGCGCGACCTGCTTAGTGGCGTGGATGATGGCGTCGAGCATGGAGTGTTACGCGCCCTCGTTCTTCCACTTGATGGAACAGCCCATGCTGGGAATCTGCTCTGCCGGTCCACGACCGGTGCGGGCGATCTCTACCATCGCCTCATAGAGTTCGCGGCGCGCGTCCTCCGGCGCGGTTTCCTTGCGCGAGGCATCGAGCCGGCCACGGTACTGCAATTCGAGATCGGCGTTGAAGCCAAAGAAATCCGGCGTGCACACGGCGCCATAGGCCCGGGCAACGGCCTGGGTCTCGTCATACAGGTAGGGGAAGGGGTAGCCGTATTCCGCCGCCACCTGTTTCATGGCCTCGAAGGAATCCTCGGGGTACTGGCTGGCATCGTTGGAATTGATGGCCACCACGCCAATGCCCTGCGCAGCCAGATCGCGCGCATCGCGAATGATGCGACTGCGCACCGCCTTGACGTAGGGGCAGTGATTGCAGATGAACATGACCAATAGCCCCTTCGGGCCGCGCACATCGGCCAGGGTGTAGCGTTTGCCATCGACGCCGAGCAGATCGAAATCGGGCGCCTTGCGACCGAATTCGCAAACGGGTGTGGTGAGACTGACCATGGAATCCTCCTCGTGAAACCGAATTTGTACCACGCAGTGTATAACGGCCCCTCAGGATTTCACCAGCCCGCACCGGGCGCCCCCTTCGACTGCCTACCTCCCCCTTTGATCACCCCCATCGGCTGCAACTCCTTGGCCCGCAACATTTCACGACCCTCATGCCCGTGCTAGCATGCAAACTAGAACCCGCTGCGCCACCCCCATGCCTGAATCGCCGATGCGACGCCTGCTTTTGCTCTTTCTCCTCGCGAGCCTCGCGCCCGCGCATGCGCAGCCGACGGCGCCCGCGGCGTTGGAATTGGGCGTCTTTCCCTATCTTTCCACCCGCGCCTTGCTCAACACCTATGAGCCACTCCAGCGGTTTCTGGAAAACCGTCTGGGCCGGCCAGTGCTGGTGGTCACCGCACCCGACATGCGCACCTTCGTGGAACGCACCCTCACCGGCGCCTATCCCCTGGTCGTGACCGCGCCCCATTTCGCCCGCCTGGCACAAGTGGACGCCGGCTACCGCCCCCTGTTGCGCCCCCAGCGCGACCTCGCGGCAGTGTTCATCGTGCCCCACGGTGGCCCCGTGCGCAGCCTGGCCGATCTGCGGGGCAAAATCCTAGCCACCCCTGATTCCTTGGCCATCGTCACCCAACAAGCGATAAACATGCTGCGTGAACAGGGATTAGAGCCTGGCCGGGACGTGATCCTCAGGCAAATGCCCTCCCATAATTCCTCCGCCCTGGCGGTACGCGAGGGCGCAGTGGATGCGGCGGTCCTATCCAACACCGCCTTCCTGCAACTGCCGCTGGAACAACGTGAGGGACTGGCTTTGCTAGCCAGGGGCCGCAGCCTACCCCACGTGATGATCCTGGCCCGGTCGGACCTGGGCGCCGCGGAAGCGGCGCGCTTTGCCCGCCTGATCCAGGAATTCGTGGAACAGACGGCCGAGGGTCGGCAGTTCATCGACAAACTGGGGTATCTGGGCCTACGCCCACCCACCGAAGCCGAGTTGAAAAGCCTCGATCCCTATTTACCGGAGCTGCGCGCCGCATTGCGCGCGCCGCGCTGAATCTCGTGCGCCTGCCGCGTTTTCACTGTCCTGGCCCGCTTGTCCCCGGCATGAGCCTGCCGCTGCCGCCGGAGGCAAGCCACCACGCGTTGCATGTGCTGCGCATGAAAGAAGACGACGCCCTCTTCGTATTTGATGGCGAGGGACGGGAATTCCGCGCCCGTATCCAAAGAATCGAGCGCAAAGTCGTGACGCTGGCCGTGGAAGACGCCACCAGCAGCGACCCGGAACCGCCTTTCGCGGTGATCCTCGGCCAGGGCATCGCCAGCGGCGAGCGCATGGACTATACGCTGCAGAAAGCGGTGGAACTGGGTGTGACCGAAATCTGGCCGATCGCGGCGCAGCGCAGTGTAGTGCGCCTGACGGGAGAGCGGGCGGATAAACGCTTGTCCCACTGGCGGCGGGTGGTGATCGCCGCCTGCGAGCAAAGCGGGCGCAGCCGGGTGCCGCCTGTGCACCCGCCGCTAAGGCTATCGGATTGGCTTGCGACAGTGCCTGCCGGCTTGCGGCTCATGCTCTCGCCAGAGGCGACGACCCGGCTTGGCAACCTCGCCGCACCACAGGGGCCGGTGATCCTCCTGGTAGGCCCGGAAGGCGGCTTGAGCGAGGCCGAGCGTACCTTGGCGCAAAGCCGGGGGTTTGAGCCGGTGCGCCTGGGGCCCCGCATCCTGCGCACCGAGACCGCCGCCTTAGCCGCCCTGGCGGCCATGCACGCGCTATGGGGCGATTTCTGAATGTCAGTCCGTTACACTTCGTCCGTTCAACCAGCCACACCGGCCATGAACAGCAAAACCGAATCAAAACGGCGCCATCCGACCCGTAACCAAGAGTTCGTCAACTGGTTCCGCTCGGCGGCACCCTACATCCACGCCTTCGGTGGGCGCACCTTCGTCATCGCCTTTGGTGGCGAGGTGGTGAGCGAGGGGGATTTCGTCCGACTCGCCCATGACATCAACCTGCTCAACGCCCTGGACGTGCGAGTGGTACTGGTGCACGGCGCGCGGCCCCAGATCGAGGCCGAACTCAAGGAGCGGGGCGTGGCCATGAAATACGCCGGCGGCTTGCGCATCACCGATGCCGAGGCGCTGGCCTGCGTCAAGGAGGCTGCCGGTTCGGTGCGGGTGGAAATCGAGGCGCTGTTGTCCATGGGGCTGCCCAACTCGCCCATGGCCGGCGCCGACATCCGCGTGGCCAGCGGCAACTTCGTCACCGCCCAGCCCATGGGCGTGCGCGAAGGCGTGGACCTACAACACACGGGCGAAGTGCGCAAGATCGACGCGGTGGCCATTAAGCGGCGGCTGGATCAGAACGAGATCGTGCTCCTCTCCCCCGTGGGGTATTCGCCCACCGGCGAGGTGTTCAATCTCACGCTGGAGGACGTGGCCACCGCCGCCGCCATCGCCTTGAAGGCGGAGAAGCTCATCTTTCTGATGGAAACGCCTGGCGTCACTGACCGCAAAGGCAAGCTGCTCAAGGAACTCACCACCCAGCAAGCCGAGCAGGTGCTGCGCGGCATGAAGGACGCCACCTCCGACGTCTCCCTCTACCTGCCCTGCGCCATCAAAGCCTGCCGCAACGGCGTGGGCCGCGCCCATCTCATCAGCCGACACGTGGATGGCGCGATCATCCAGGAGCTGTTCACCCGGGAAGGGGTGGGCACCATGATCACCCAGGAACCGGTCGAGCAATTCCGTCAAGCCACCATAGACGACGTGGGCGGCATCCTGGCCCTGATCGAGCCGCTGGAGACAGAGGGGATTCTGGTGCGCCGCTCGCGGGAGCTGCTGGAAATGGAGATCGACCGCTTCTACGTGCTGGACCACGACGGCATCATCATCGGTTGCGCCGCGCTCTATCCGTTCCCGGAGGAAAAGGCGGCCGAGCTCGCCTGCCTGGCGGTGCATCCGGATTACCGCGACGCCGGCCGCGGCACCTTGATCCTGGCCAAGATGGAAGACATCGCGCGGCGCAAAAAGCTCAAACGTCTGTTCGTGCTCACCACCCGCACCGCCCACTGGTTCGTGGAACACGGCTTCGCGGAGGCCGGCGTGGACGCGCTGCCACACCAGAAGCAGGCCCTCTACAACTACCAGCGCCGGTCCAAGGTATTCGTTAAGCGGCTCTAAGCTTCTCGTCGCGGTGTGCCTGCGCGGCTGGCGTTTGCCCCCGTCGGCACCCGTGCTAGCATTCCCGCCACGACAATAGACCGCCTGGGCGGCATGTCTGCTTCCAGGAAGGGAGAAGCATGGAGGACACACACCACAGCGGTGGGCGCCCGCTTGCCCCCATCTGGCCGCCACGCCAGAAAGGGTCGCAGCGATGATGCGCCGCCTGCTTTATTCCCTGCGTTTCCGTCTGGTGGCGGCGACGGTATTGGTTGAGCTCGTCATCGTCGGCCTGCTGCTCGCCAATGGCGCGCGCCTGCTGGAAGACAGCCTCACGGCCCAGGCCCGCGCCCACAACCAGGAACTGCAACTCTTGCTGCGGGCGGCTCTGGTGGCCCCCCTGGCGCAGCGGGATTACGCCACGCTGCGGGAAATTCTCAGCGAGCTACAAAGCCGGGAGGGGCTCGTCTATCTGGTGCTATACGACAACCTGGGGCAGATCGCCGCTTCCGTGGGTTGGGACCGCACAACGCCCTTGCCACCGCCGGATCAGGACAGCGCCTTGGGGCGAACGGAGGTCTTCCACGCCCACCTGCCCATTGCCGCGGCAGGCTCGGTGCGTGGTGAGCTGCGCTACGGCCTGTCCACCCGCTTCCTGAAAGACACCCAGCAAAAGCTCCTGCGAGAAGGCCTCACCATCGCCATCGCCGTGCTGCTGCTTTCTTTGCTTTTGCTGACCCTGCTGGGTTATTGGCTCACCCGCCGTCTCGCACGCCTCACCCGGGCGAGTCAGGACGTGGCCGCCGGCCATTTCGACATTCGCCTGCCGGTGCGGGGCAGCGACGAGGTGGCCACCCTGACCAGAAGCTTCAACCAGATGTCGGCGGCGGTGCAAAACCGCATCCAGGCCTTGCGCGAAGCACAGCAGCGCTTCCATGCCATCGCCGATTACACCTACGACTGGGAATCTTGGCTTGCCCCCGACGGCAAATTGGTGTGGGTGAACCCCTCGGTGCGCCGCATCACCGGCTACACGCCCGAGGAGGTGATAGCCATGCCCGACTATCCTCTGCCTCTGCTCGCCCCGGAGGACAGCGAGGCCGTCTATGCCCACTTCAAGCGCGCCATCGCCGGCACTTCCGGCGACAACTACGAGCTACGGATCCGGCGCAAGGATGGGCAAAGCGTCTGGTGCTCTGCCGCGTGGCAGCCCATTTACGGCGCGCAGGGCGAGTATCTGGGCATCCGCATGAGCATCCGCGACATCTCCGAGCTCAAGCAATCCCAGCTCGTGCTGCAAGAAGCGATCGAGGAGCTGAAGCAGTCGGAAGATATCCAGCGCCGTCTGCTGGAACAGGCGCACCAGGAACAGGCACGCCTAGCCTCGCTCTTGTCGGCGATGAACATCGGCATCCTGTTCGAGAGCGCGGAAAATCGTGTGATCTATGTCAATGCCGCTTTCCGCCGCATCTGGCTCATCCGCGACGGCGTCGAACTCACCGGCCGCCTGACCACCGATGTGCTGACCTACTCCGCCAACGTGCTAGCCCGACCCGACCATTTCTCCCGGCACGTGCTGGAAGTGACCAGCACCCATGAGGTGAGTGACACGTTCGAAATCACCATGGCCGACGGGCGCGTGGTGACCCAGGTCTCCTATCCCGTGCGCGATGCGGAAGGTCGCTTCATCGGCCGTCTATGGATCTATGAAGACGTGACACGCGAGCGGCAGACCGCGGAGCAGCTCATCTACCTGGCCGAGCGCGATTCCCTCACCGGGCTCTACAACCGGCACCGTTTCCAGGAAGAACTCACGCGCATGGTGGCCGACGCGGACCGACGCCAGTCCCACGGCGCGCTGCTCTTTTTCGACCTGGATGAGTTCAAGTACGTGAACGATACCTTCGGCCATCGCGCCGGCGATGCCATGTTGATCCGTGTGGCCGGCGAGGTGAGTTCGCTAATCCGACGCAATGAAATCTTCAGCCGCCTGGGGGGCGACGAATTCGCCGTGCTAATGCCAGACGCCAGCGAAAAGGAAGCCTCCATGCTGGGCGAGCGCATCGTGCGCGCCATCTCCCAAATTCCCTTCCGCTTTGAGGGACAAAACATTCGTCTCACCACCAGCCTGGGCATTGCCCTCTATCCCGACCATGCCGACAACGCGGAAGAACTGATCGCCCACGCCGACACCGCCATGTATCAGGCCAAGGAAGCCGGCAAGAACGCCTGGCGAGTGTACCGCGCCGATCTTGACGCCTCGCGCCAAATGCTTTCGCGCCTCACTTGGAACGAGCGCATCGTCAACGCCCTAGAGAAGGGTCTGCTGCGTCTGCACTTCCAGGGCATCTATGGCGCCCATGACCAGCGCCTTTCCCATCTGGAGGTCCTGGTGCGCATGGTGGACGAGGCCGATCCCGATCGCCTGATCATGCCTGGCCATTTCATTCCGGTAGCGGAAGCCAACGGCAAGATCCTCGACATCGACCGCTGGGTGATCACGGAGAGCGTGAAGCTCCTGGCCCAGGCGCCGGAACGCCCCTCGCTGGCGGTGAACATCTCGGGCCGCTCCTTCGACGACCCGCTATTGCCCCAGTTCATCGGCGAGACCCTGGCCCAGCATGGGGTGGAACCTCATCGCCTGATGGTGGAGCTCACAGAGACGGCGGCAGTGTCCGACTTGCACGATGCCCAACGCTTCATCGAAGCGCTGCACGTGACCGGCTGTCGCATCTGCCTGGACGACTTCGGCAGTGGCTTCTCCTCGTTTGCCTACCTCAAACACCTCAAGGCGGACATTTTGAAAATCGATGGCCTGTTCATCCGCAACCTGCCCAACGATTACGACAACCAGGTATTCGTCAAGGCCATCGTCGACGTGGCCCGTGGCATGCGCAAGACGGTGATCGCGGAATACGTGGAAGACGAGGATACCCTGGCCATGCTGCGCCGCTTCGGCGTGGACCTGGTGCAAGGCTATCACCTGGACATGCCCCGCGCCGACCACCCGGCGCTGGCTGGCGGGGCGGCCTGAGACGCAGGCGTTTTGCGCTATCATTGCCCCTTTGCAACCGGCGAGGAAATCCCCATGGCAAGAATGGTTCATTGCGTCAAGCTCGGTCGCGAGGCGGAAGGGCTGGACTTTCCGCCCTATCCCGGCGAGCTGGGTAAACGGATCTTCGAGAATGTCTCCAAGGAAGCCTGGCAGGGTTGGATCCGCCTGCAAACCATGCTGGTGAACGAGAACCGGCTCAATCTCGCCGATCCCCGCGCCCGCAAATACCTGATGGAGCAAATGGAAGCCTATTTCTTCGGCGGCGGCGCCGACATGCCCGCCGGCTATGTTCCGCCGCGGGGCAAGTAAAGGCGCTTTCCCGGCGCGGCGGCCCTGCGCTTCCGTCACAATTTGGTAGCATCTCCCCTATAGCATGAGGACCCTGCCGCGGCGAGCTGCCGCGGTGAGCGCTGGGGTCCTTTCATCATGCGATACCAAACCGAGCTGGCGAGCAGAGCGCCGCTGCCGGCCGCGACCGACGATGCCTCCCTGCGAATTTTGCGGGAGATCCTGGCGCACGAACGCTTGAGCGCCGTGTTCCAGCCCATCATCGACCTTGGCAGTGGGGCAATCCAAGGCTTCGAAGGCTTGATTCGCGGGCCGTCCAACACACCACTGCAATCCCCTCTCGCCCTGTTCGGCGTGGCCCAGCGTCACGGGCTCAACCTAGAGCTGGAGCGCGTCTGCCGCAAGGTGGTGATCGCCAGTTTCGCCGCCCAAGATCTACCGGGCCGCCTGTTTCTCAACGTCGATCCCGAATGCCTGCTTTCGCCCGGCTTCACCAGGGGCGAAACGCTGCGACTACTGGAGGCGGTGGACCTCAGCCCGGACCGCATCATCATCGAACTCACCGAGCACCGACCCACCCTGGACTATGGTGTGCTGCGCGCCGCAACCGATCACTATCGGGAAATGGGCTTTACCATCGCCATCGACGACCTGGGCGAGGGTTTCTCCGGATTGCGCCTGTGGTCCGAACTGCGTCCCGCCTTCGTCAAGGTGGATCGGCATTTCGTCGAAGGCGTGAACCGCGATCCAGTCAAGCTCAAGTTTTTGGAATCCATTCAGCGCATCGCCGAGCACGCCCAGTCCACCGTGATCGCCGAAGGCATCGAAACCGAAGCCGAGTTGCTCACGGTGCGGGAGCTCGGCATCGCCTTGGGTCAAGGCTATGTGATCGCGCGCCCCACCGCCACGCCTGCCGCCACCGTGCCGCCAGACGTGACCCGAATGCTGGTCAAACCAACCAGTTCGGCCGTGCGGCCCAACGGCCCGTTGCTGCGCGCCACGGTCGGCAGCCTGCTTCTCGAGGCGCCCGCAGTCTCCCCCGCCACGCCCAGTTGCGAGGTCCAGCGGCTGTTCACCATGCACCGGGATCTCCCGGCGCTACCCGTCGTCGAGAACGAGATTCCCATCGGCCTCATCAACCGCTACCGGTTCCTGGAACTGGCCTCCCAGAGGTTCTTCTTCGAACTGCACGGACGCAAGCCGTGCCGTAACCTGATGGATACCCAGCCTCTGGTCGTGGACCGGCAAATGAGCATCCAAGAATTATCCCATCTGGTCGTCACCAGCGACCGTCGCTACCTGGCGGACGGCTTCATCATCACCGAGCAGGGCCGCTATGCCGGCATCGGCACGGGGCACGATTTGGTTCATCGCATCACCGAGCTGCAAATCACCGCGGCGCGCTACGCCAATCCACTCACCCTGCTGCCGGGGAACGTGCCCATCAGCGAGCACACCAACCGGCTGTTGCAAAGCCAGATTCCCTTTACCATCGCCTACGCGGACCTCAACGCCTTCAAGGCCTTCAACGACCGCTACGGCTACCGGCAGGGGGACGAAGTCATCCAGGCCTTGGCGCGGCTGTTGGGCAAGCACAGCAATCCGGACAAAGACTTCATTGGCCACATCGGCGGCGACGATTTCATCGTGCTGTTCCAGAGCTCAGACTGGGAGCGCCGTTGCCACGCCGTGGTAGCCGAATTTGTTCAAGAGGTGGCACCCCTTTTGCGCGCAGAGGATCTGGCAAACGGGGGTTATGTGATGGAAGACCGCCAGGGTCGTCCCGTATTTCATCCGCTGGTCTCGGTGGCCATCGGGTGCGTGGAGGTCGTGCCCGGTGTGTTCCATACCGAGCATGAATTGGCCGACGTGGCAGCAGAAGCCAAGCGGGCGGCGAAACGCGCCCCGGACGGCGTATTCGTCAACCGAAGACGGTACACGCCACGCACGCCTCCGCCCGAGTGCGACTCAGAAACGTGACAGGCTTTGTGAGCGCCTTTCCCCACAAGCGGCGCCGCGCCACGGACAATCCCGCGCTTTGGGCTGAGTCCCCCATCATCATTCCGGGGGCAGGGGACAAATCTAGTCGTCACCCCCCATCGGCGCCGTCTGCGATGACGGCAAAGCCGTTATCCTCACTCAGGCACACCCCTCGCCCAGCCGGTTGACTGCTGCGGCTGATCGCCTTTCGCGCGTCTCGCTCGCCCGAATGCGCCTGTCACAAAAGTGACATAATCCACCGCACGCCGCCCATTAAAATCGGGCGCTTTCGGTGTTTTCCCATGCACGCTCCCCTAGGTCCGGAATTGTTCCTCAACCGCGAGCTGTCTCAGCTTGCCTTCAACCGCCGTGTACTGGCGTTGGCGGAAGACGATGCCACGCCCCTGCTCGAGCGGCTGCGCTTTCTTTGCATCGTCTCCAGCAATCTGGACGAGTTCTTCGAGATTCGAGTGGCCGGACTGAAGCAACAGATCGCCTGGGGCGGTGTGCCCGGCCCGGACGGTCTGCCCGCGCGTGAGGTGTACCGGCGCGTCGCCGTCGAAGCCCACGCCCTGATTGCTCGCCAGTACCAGCTCTTGAACGAGGCCATCCTGCCGGCCTTGGCCCAGGCGGGCATCCGCTTTCTGCGCCGCACCCACTGGAATGCCGCCCAGGCAGAATGGGTGCGCCACTATTTCATCGAGCAGGTCATGCCGGTGCTGACACCCATCGGCCTGGACCCGGCCCATCCGTTTCCTCGTGTCCTCAACAAGTCCCTCAATTTCGCCGTCGAACTGGAAGGACGCGATGCCTTCGGGCGCAGCTCCGGCACCGCCATCGTACAGGCGCCGCGGGTGCTGCCGCGCGTGATCCGCATGCCTACCGATATCGCCGGCTGCGATTACGGCTTCGTGTTCCTCTCTTCTATCCTGCACGCCCACGTGGGCGAGCTGTTCGCGGGCATGACGGTGAAGGGTTGCTATCAGTTTCGCGTCACGCGCAACAGCGATTTATTTGTGGACGAGGAAGAAATCACCAATCTACGGGAAGCGCTGCAGGGTGAACTGCCCCATCGCCAGTTCGGTGACGCAGTGCGTCTTGAAGTGGCGGACAACTGCCCGGAAGAAATGGCCCGCTTCCTGCTCTCCCAGTTCCGCCTCGAGTACGAGGATCTCTATCAAGTGCACGGACCGGTGAATCTGGTCCGGCTGATGCAAGTGCCCGATTGGGTGGACCGCCCCGATCTCAAGTACCCGCCCTTCGTGCCGGGGCTGCCGGCCGCACTGGCGCAGGCCCAGGACGAGGACCTGTTCGCGGTGATCCAACGCGGTGACCTGCTGCTGCACCATCCATACCAATCCTTCAATCCGGTGATCGAATTCATCCGGCAAGCGGCGCGCGATCCAGACGTGCTCTCCATCCGCCAAACCGTTTATCGCACCGGCACCGATTCCGAGATCATGGAGGCGCTGATCGACGCCGCGCGTCGAGGCAAAGAGGTGACGGTGGTCGTGGAGCTGCTCGCCCGTTTCGATGAGGAGGCCAACATCAATTGGGCGGAAAAATTGGAAGAAGCGGGTGCCCACGTGGTGTATGGCGTGGTGGGCTACAAGACCCACGCCAAGATGGCGCTGGTGGTGCGTCGGGAAGGAAGTACACTGCGCCGGTACTGCCATCTCGGTACCGGCAATTATCATCCGCGCACCACCAAGCTCTACACCGATCTGGGGTTGATCACCGCCCATGAGGGCATCTGCGCCGATGTGGCGCACATCTTCGTGCAGCTCACGGGACTGGGCCGCGCGGGCCATCTCACCCATCTCTGGCAGGCGCCTTTCACCCTAGCAGCCAATCTCCGTGCGGCCATCGCCCGCGAGGCGGAACATGCCCGCGCCGGCCGCCGGGCACGCATCGTGGCCAAGATGAACGCACTCACGGAACCTCAGGTGATCGAGGCCCTGTACGCGGCTTCCCAAGCAGGGGTGGAGATCGATCTCATAGTCCGCGGTGTGTGTGCCCTCCGGCCGCGCCTGCCGGGTGTGTCCGAACGCATCCGGGTGCGCTCGGTGGTGGGACGTTTCCTGGAGCACACGCGCATCTTTTGGTTCCACAACGGCGGTGCGAACGATGTCTATTTGGCGAGCGCCGACTGGATGCATCGCAACCTGTTCCGGCGCATCGAAGTGGCCTTCCCGGTGCTTGACCGGCGACTCAAACGGCGCGTGATCCAAGAAGGCCTGCTGCCCTATCTCAAGGACAATGTCCAGGCCTGGGACATGCGCCCCGACGGCGAATATCACCGGCGCGCCCCGCGGCGCGGAAAGATCTACTGCGCCCAAAGCGTGCTGCTGGCCAAGCTCGGGCGCAGTGCTTGGGAAGGCGCCGAGGCGGATGGCTGAGGAAACCGAACTCAAGTTGCGGGTCACGCCAGCCGATGCGCCCCGCCTGCAAGCCGCCCTCACGCGCCTGGCTCAGACGCCACCGGTGATGCGGCATCTGCTGAGCCTATACTTCGACACGCCCGGCCTCGATCTCCTACGCCAGGGCTGGGCCCTGCGCGTGCGGCGCGTGGGCAGGCATTGGCTGCAGACCCTCAAGGGTGGCGGTGGCGTGGTTGCGGGCCTGCACCAGCGGCAAGAATTCGAATGCCGCCTGCCGCGCCCGCAGCCTGACCCAACACCCGTCGTCGCCTTGCTGCCCGGCTTCGCGCCGGATGGGCTCACGTCCGTGTTCCGCGCCGACTTTCGCCGCCGCCTCTGGCAGTTTCGCTATCGCGGCGCCCAAGTGGAAGCCGCGTTCGATCGCGGTCGCATCGTCTGCGGTGACGAGGAGCTCGCCCTGCTGGAGCTGGAACTGGAGTTGCGCAGCGGCCCGGTGGTGGCGCTCTACGATCTCGCCCTCGAACTTGCCCAGGATTGCTCTCTTGCGCCCGAGCCACGCTCCAAGGCGGAGCGGGGCTATGCCCTGTTCCAGGGCCGCGTCCTGGAGCCGGCCAAGGCGCAGCCCGTGCGTCTTCGCAGCGAGACGAGCGTCGAAGACGCCTTCGTGCTGCTGGCCAACCAGTGTCTCGAGCAGATCGAGCGCAACCAGGCGGGCGTGCTGGAAACGGCGGATGCGGAATTCCTGCACCAGATGCGCGTCGGACTACGCCGCCTGCGGGCTCTGTTCAGTCTGTTCCGTCCCGTCCTGGGCAAGGCCACCCTCGAGCCCTGGCGCGAGCCGCTGGCCCGGCTCGCCGCGGTAGTGGGCGCGGCCCGGGATTGGGATGTGCTGGAAGAAGAGCTGTTGCCCCAATTTAGCCAGGCCCTTGCCGGCAACGTGACACTGGCGGAGCTTTCCAGGCGCATTCGCCGGCGGCGACGCTCGGCGTGGCAACAGGCGCGCAAGGCGGTCGCCTCGCCCCAATACGGGCAGTTGACGCTGGGCCTGGGCCGCTGGCTCGCCAACCGCGACTGGCGCGCTACAGACGATGCCGACCAACGGGCTCGGCTCGACACTTGGCTGCGTGCCCAGGCCGCGAGCTGGCTCAATGCGCGGCATAAAAAACTCCTCAAGCGGGGCCGTCACCTTGGCCGGCTGGACGATGGCGCGCGCCATGCCTTGCGCATCCAGGTCAAGAAAATGCGCTATGCGGCAGAATTCCTGGGTAGCCTGTTTCCCGAGGCAGCCGTGCGCCCCTATGTCAAACGGCTGGCGGCCCTACAAGCCACACTTGGTCGGCTCAACGACCTCATCACGGCTGTCGCCCACGTGGAAGCGCTATGTGGGCGTGCGCGAACCGGCCACTGCCGGGAGGACGCCGCCCTCTTTACTGACTGGGCCGGCACCACCCGGGCGCAAGCCCTCGCTGCGCTGCCCAGGGAATGGAAACGCCTGCGCCACTGCCCACCCTTCTGGAAGGGCTGACGGCGTGTTCGAATCGGCCAAGACCGGCCATCGCCTTGCCCACGGCTCCACGCCACGCCTGTAACCGGTTTATGCCAGGGCGCGCTTGCCTATACTGAACCATCACCAAGACTCGAAGGCACACGCAATGCGACTGGAGGTGTTGGGCGCGAGTGGCGGCATCGGCGGCGACTGCCGGACCACGGCCCTGCGCGTAGATGACGATCTGCTGCTGGACTGCGGCACTGGCGTGGGCGATCTGCCCCTGTCCGCGCTAGTGGCCATCGACCACGTGTTGCTGTCCCACGCCCATCTCGATCACGTGGCCCTGCTACCCATGCTGGCGGATGTCCGTGTGGGTCGGCGCACCGAGCCGCTTGCCGTGTATGCCCTGCCAGAAACCCTGGCAGCGGTGCGCGAGTGCCTGTTCAACGGCCGCCTCTGGCCCGACTATACCTCGCCCGCCATGCCCTACGTGCATCTGCGACCGGTGGCCTATGGCTGCCCCATCGAGCTCGATGGCCGACGCTTCACGCCCTTACCGGTGCGCCATGCGGTGCCCGCCGCCGCTTGGCGGCTCGACAGCGGCAGCGCAAGCCTCGTCTTCTCGGGCGACACCACCTACAGCGAGGCTTTCTGGAACGAACTCGCCGCCATTCCCAACCTGCGCCACCTGATCATCGAAACCACCTTCCTCAATGACAACGAAGACGGCTGCGAAGCCTCCGGTCACACCAACGCGCGCCGCCTGGCACGCGGTCTGGCGCGGCTTGCGCGCCCGGTCGTGGTTCACGTCACCCACATGGAACCGGGGCGCGAGGCGGATATCTGGGCCGAAGTGCTCACCGCCTGCGCCGGCTTCGCGCCACGGCGGCTGGAACGCGGACAGGTGATCACGTTCTGAGCGACCAAGGCCGTACCCTGCGTGGTATCACCTGCCGATCCCTCGAGCAATGTATGCGGGGCGGCGACCGTCCCTGCCAGAATACGGCCTGATGGCAGGTCTGATGGCATGATTTCCGCGCGCCCGATCTGGTGTCTGGATGCTCACCGCGACGAGGTGCGGCCTAAAGCCGCATCGTCGGCTGCGCTCTGTATAAATCACCGTCGGCGTCGAGTTTGGAACGGCATGGTCTGCCTCACTCCCAAGCCGTGACCCGGGCGCCATGAACACCGCCAACTATACGTCCGGCTTGCTAGATTTTCGCTTTAGCGTCATGGCAAGAGGTGATGCATCAGGCCTGCGTACGCGGACATTGTCCAAACCGTGCACGCAGTTGCTCGAGGGCGCGGCTGTAGCGCATCTTGGTGGCGGATAGGCCAAGCGCCATGACTTGGGCGATCTCGCTAAAATCCAAGCCCACGAGCAGGCGTAGCAGGATCAGCATGCGATCGTCGGGCGGTAATGCTTGCAGCAGTCGATCGGCATCGAGACGCGCCTCGGTTGCCGCATGCGCATCGCGTGGATCGGGCACGCCCTGCAAGGCATCGTCAGGCGCTGCGACCGCCGGCGCCACAGCGGCACGGCGCTGATGATCGATACACAAATTGGCGGTGAGTCGCCACAGCCAGGTTGTGAACGCCGCTTGGCCACGAAACCGGGGTAACTCAAAGAACACCTTGAGCATTACCTCCTGCGTCAAGTCTTCGGCATCGGCCGGATCTCGCGCAAAGCGCAGGGCGACCGCGCGAATGCGTCCGCCATGCCTACGCATCAGCGTTTCATAGGCGCCGGTGCGATACGGAAGCTCAGTGCGGGCCTGGTTAACGAGCTCGCTATCGCTTAAGCCCTCCATGGCGGCGGAACGCTTCGTCAACGCTGCCGGATAAATTCGTCCTCGCTCAAGCGCGAGTTAGCTACAGCAAGCTCGCGCCCGTCGTCCAGCACCAGTAGCGTCTTGATTGTGCCCACTTCGCGTACCGTGGCGGCCCTGCCGTTCCACTCGATGCGGTCGCCTTCCTTGAGCAGGTCGCGCAGATAAACACCGCTGACGATCTCACCCGACAACGCGCGCGTGCCCAATCCCAGCGACAACGCCACCGCCACACCCATGGCCGCCAGCAGCACGCCGATCACTTCCTGCAGCAGCACGATGCGGATGTCGAGCTGATCGACGGCCATCAGCACCACCAGCGCGGTCAGCACCCCCATCGTCAGGCGTGCCAGTGTCGGCGCGTACTCCACGCCGGCATTGTCCGCTGCGCGACGCACGAGCCCGGAGAGCCAGCTTGCCACCATCAGCCCCAGCACCAGCACGGCCACCGCAGCGACGAACTTGGGCAAAAACAACATCACCTGGGCCACGGCTTGCCCGGCCGCTGTAAGCCCAAGACTATCGGCAGCGGAAATGGCAAAAGCCAGCAACACGAAGGCGAAGACGAGACCGCCCACCACGGCGGACAGCGGCCGCTCCATACCCCATTGCCGTGTAAATTCAATGAGGCCCGAGCCTTCGGCCAGCCGGTCCACGCCTACGCGGGCAAGCACGCGGCGGACCACATTGCCGGCGATCTTGCCGAGCACATAACCTGCGAGCAGTAGGATCAGCGCACCGACTAGATTGGGTGCGAGCGCTGCCAAGCGCTGGTAGAGGACCAACAGCGGGTCCAGCATCCAGTTGAGGGTTTGGTTCATCGTGTCCATGGGTTTCTCCTTTCGTGGTTGAAGATCAGGGGTGTCGGCTAGGCGGCACGAGCCGGTGCAGGCGCACCGCCGCCGGTGCCAGCAGCCGCGCCAACGCGAGCCAGATGCGGCCGAGAATCAGCGCCAACACATTGCGCGCGGCCACGCACCGGCGGGCACGGCGCAGCAGGTGTTCCATATCGATGGACGACTCAGGTTCGGTGCGCGCCAGGTTATGGGCAAGCGCTGCTTCAAAAGGATCGGTAGGCGTTTCCATGCTGTGTGTTAGCGAGTCGTGGCAATAGCGCATTAGACGAATGCCGCGACGCAAAAGTCACAGGGGCGATGGATCGGGAATTGCAAGGCTCTTGCCGCGTTCGTCACTGACGCTTGTCAGACGTGGGGCGCTTTTCCTGGCCACGATTCCTTGGCGTTTCGCTTGGGTGGAAATGAGTAGATGGGCCGTGGCGCCGCCCCGGCGTGGTGAGTGGTTTTTCCTTGAGGGCGTCAGACGCGGCCCGTGTTTGGGCAGACATACGAACGTCCGCGACAGCATACGTGTGGCCACCGTCCCGCAACGGTGGGCACACAATACTTTGAAGCCATTCGTCTTGGCCGCCCTTGGGTCAACGCGCCGGAAAACGTCGTGCTGATGTCAGTCGCGATCGGCATCGCGTGCCGTGCGCCGCCGAGCCCACCGCCGCTCAACCAGGTGGACGGCCAGCACCAGCAGTACTAGCGCTAGCGCCGCCCAGTGTTCCACCCGTGCGAGATCGCCCAGATGCCGGACGAGGACATCGCCAAACAGCCAACCGGCGCCGGCAATTGCGGGCGCCCACAGCATCGCGGAAAGCCCGTTGAGAAGCAGGAAGCGGCCATGGGGAAGGCCACTCATGCCCATGGCCACCGGCAAAGCGATGCGCAACCCCCAGGCGAAGCGCATGAACAGGACGCTGCGCGCCGGATGGCGTTCGATCAGGCGGAGCGCCCGCCGTATTGCCGTCGTTTGCTTCGGCCAGCGCGCAAGGAATGTGCGCCCGTGACGGCGTCCCAGCCAGAACCAAAACTGGTCGCCCAGGACCGCGCCCAGCCAGGCCACCGCGACCACCTGTGCAAAATCGAGATAGCCGCGATGGGCCGCAAAGCCAGCGAGAACCAACACGGTCTCGCCTTCCAGCAGGCTGCCGAGCAGAACCGCCAGCAAGCCCCAGCGGCTGATGAGCAGGGCCACATCCATGCCAGCACTCTAACAGCAGGAAGCGCCTCGGAGTCAGGTGCCGCAGAAAGTGCGGAAGTGGGACATGAATTCCGCCGGGGCGGGTTCGGCGCAATGGGCGTAGGCGGGGTTTTCGTCGAAGGGGTGGCGAACGGCCTGGAGCAGGCGCTCGAAGGGTCCCAGATCTCCCTTCTCGGCAGCGGCCAGCGCCTCTTCCACCCGGTGATTGCGGGGAATGATCCAGGGATTCATTCGCCGCATGCGCGCTGCGCGCTCTCGAGCGGCCTGGATGGCGTTGCGACCCGCATCTTCGGCAGCGCAGCGGGCGTGCCAGTGTTCAAGCCACTGCTTAAGCGCCGGCTGGCCGGCAAACAGCGTCCGCAGCCGGCTATCGTCGCCTTGCGCAGCATCGGCCAGGTAACGAAACGCCAAAGTGTAGTCCACGCGCTGCGCCTCAAGCAGATCAAGCCAGCGCTCGCCAAGCAGACGGTCGCCCGGCGCATCGCTTGCCAGCCCGAGCTTGGCACGCAGACCGGCGCGCCAATGCTGCTCGTAGCGCGCCACGAAACTGTCGATCACCTCGTTCGCCCGCGCCACGGCCTGACCTTCGTCGTCACTGATGAGGGGCAGCAAGGTCTCGGCGAAACGGGCGAGATTCCAACGCGCGATGGACGGCTGCGCCTGGTACGCATACCGTCCCCCGTGGTCGATGGAGCTGAACACCGCCTGGGGATCGTAGGCCTCCATGAAGGCGCAAGGGCCGTAGTCGATGGTCTCGCCGGAGATCGCCATGTTGTCCGTGTTCATCACCCCGTGAATGAAGCCCACATGCATCCACTGGGCGATGAGCGCCGCTTGGCGCTCGGCAACGGCGGTAAGCAGCGCCAGGTAACGATCCTCGCGCGCGGCGAGTTCAGGATAGTGACGGCAGATGGCATAGTCCGCCAGCCGCCGCACGTGCTCCGGTGTGCCATGGGCCCAGAAATACTGGAACGTGCCCACGCGGATATGGCTGGCCGCCACGCGGGTGAGCACCGCCCCCGGTAAAATGCGTTCGCGATAGACCGGCTCGCCGGTGGCCACCACGGCGAGCGCACGGGTGGTGGGAATGCCCAGGGCATGCATCGCCTCACCCACCAGCGCCTCGCGCAGCATGGGACCGAGCGCGGCCTTGCCGTCGCCGCGGCGGGAAAACGGTGTGGGACCGGAACCTTTAAAGGCAATGTCGCGCCGGCGCCCATGACGGTCGATCACTTCGCCCAGAAGCAATGCGCGTCCATCGCCCAGTTGCGGTGAGAAATGACCAAACTGATGCCCGGCGTAGGCCTGCGCGATGGGCTGTGCGCCCGCCGGCAATTGATTGCCGGCGAACAGCGCTGCGAGTTCCTCGCGTGGTGCCGCTGCGAGATCGAGCCCGAGCTCCGCGGCCAGGGCATGGTTGAGGAAAACCAGCACCGGCTGCGGCACGCGCTCCGGCTGCCAGGACACACAAAAATCAGGCAGCTCGCGGGCGTAGCTGTTGTCGAAGGGGAAGGCGATCATGGCGCCAGTCACAGGATGAGTTTGGCCAGAGTAAGCTCGCCGGCCGCAAATTTCCACCCCATGAGCGGCAGGGATACGGGTGCCAACTGCGCGTTCCCTGGGCGCACGCCGCCCCTGGCGGCTATTCCCCGCGCACCCCGTCCGGCTCGAGGCCTCGGCCCGACATCCCGGCTGGGCAGCGTCCGCTTGAAACAGCAGAAACCCACCCCGATCTCGGTAGCGGAACACGCGAACATCCAACGACAAGGCATGCGGCGCCGGCCCTCTTGCCCCCGACAAAAAGGAAAATCCACCATGATCAAGATCAAGATGCATTTCGACGGCATTCCCGAACAGCAGGCCCACTGGCAAGCCATGTTGGCGCCCCTGCTCGACAAACACCTGGAGCCGCTGCTCGCAAGTCACGGCATGCACGAGGCGATACTGCATGCGACCCTGTCACGCCTGAAGCGGCGGGACCACCATTACACCGTGCGGTTCCACATGCACCTACCCGGTCGCAAGATCGTCGCCGCCAATGGCGAGGGCGAGGACGCCCACAGCGCCACCGCTGCCGCCGTCGAACGCCTATTGCGCGAAACGAAGAGGCATTTTGCACATCTACATCACCAGGACGAATACAAGCGCCGGGCTCGGCGGGAACGATTGCATGCCCTGAAGGAACAGATTGCCGCGCTCGCCCCAGAAGCGCTGTCCCAAGCCGAAACAGGCATCGCAGTCTTGCTACCCCGCTTGGAAGAAATCGCGCGCCGGGAGTTGGCGTATCTGCGAGCGGTGGGCGATTTGCCCGCCGACTATCCGACGCTGCGTGACGTGGTGGACGAAACCATCGCCAGCGTGAAAGCAGCCTGGCAGCCCGGCAAGGACCAGCAGGCGGTATTCCGGCAGCTACTCAAGCAGCTATTCAAGATCATCGATCGCGAGGTCGCGGCAAGCCGCCAGTTCGGTGAAACCGTGTCACTCGACGCTTTAGTGACGCCGGATGCAAAGGACCAGGCGGAAGCGATGGTGCAGGAAGAGTTCTACGAGTATTACCAGCCCGACGACACTGTCAACGTCGCCGACGTCATTGCCGCCGAAGAAGCCGAAGCCGCTCTGCCCGATGCGAGCGCGGAACGTGAGCAGGCATGGATCGTGGATGTCATCAAGGATCTGCCCATTGCCTGGCGGCGGGCACTTTTGCTAGGCGAGCTCGAATGTCTGCCCACTTCGGACATCGGGGAAATTCTCGATATCAGCGAGGAGAGCGTGGCGCGTCAGCTCGATCAGGCCATAAACTTCGTCCAAGCGCGGCTCGCCGATGCCGGCATGGTCGAGGTCCAGGCCTCGGCGCGCGAGGCCATCCGCCGGTTGCTGCGCCGCCCCAGTTGACGCGACCCACCAAGCACTTGACGGCCCATGCTCGGGCCAAAAGCCGCGAGAGCGGGAATCCGAAATATTCCTGGCCATTTTCCTGGGTGTCCGCTTGCACGGGGACGGTCCAAAGATGTCACCTACTTGCGTGACCCTCAATAATCGCTCCACAGTGGGGTGGGCGTTTTTCGTGCAGACTAGAGCAAGGCATTCCCGCTAGCATGACCACCATGACCCAGAACCCTCCGCCGTGGCATGCCCTCGACGGGGAAGCCGTCCTTGTCCGTCTCGACGCACGCCGTGAAGGACTGACCAGCGAAGAAGCCGCGCGACGTCGGGCTCGCTTCGGTGTCAATGCCTTGCCTGCGCCGCGACAGCGCGGGCCCCTCATGCGTTTCCTGCTCCAATTCCACGACCTGCTGATCTACGTGCTGCTTGCCTCGGCGGGGGTGACCGCGTTCATGGGGCACTGGGTGGACACCGGTGTGATCCTGGGTGTGGTGGTGATCAATGCGTTGATCGGCTTCATCCAGGAAGGCAAGGCAAAGGCCGCACTCGAGGCTATCCGCGGCCTGCTCTCGCCCCGTGCCCAGGTACTGCGCGACGGCCGGCGCCAGGAAGTGGACGCAGCCGAGCTGGTGCCGGGGGACATCATCTTCCTTGCTGCCGGTGACCGCGTGCCCGCGGATGTGCGGCTGTTGTCGGTCAAGGGGCTGCGGGTGGACGAGGCGCTTCTCACCGGTGAATCCATGCCGGTGGACAAGCAGGTGGCGGCCGTAGGGGCCGATGCGCCGCTCATTGATCGCAGCACCATGGCTTGGTCCGGCACCTTGGTGACCTCGGGGCAGGGCATGGGGGTGGTGGTGGCAACAGGCGCCTTAAGCGAAATCGGTCGCATCAGCGAACTGCTCGCCGACGTGGCCCCACTGGAAACACCCTTATTGCGCCGCATGGCGCAATTCGGGCGCTGGCTTACCGTACTCATCCTAACCATCGCCGGTGCCACCTTTGCCTACGGTACGCTGCTTAAGGGTTTCTCCGCTTCCGAAATGTTCCTCGTGGCCGTGGGGCTGGCGGTGGCGGCCATTCCCGAGGGCCTGCCTGCCATCATCACCATTACCTTGGCCGTCGGCGTGCAGGCCATGGCTAAGCGCAATGCCATCGTGCGCCGCCTGCCCGCCGTGGAGGCCCTGGGGGCGGTGACGGTAATCGTATCCGACAAGACCGGAACACTTACCCGCAACGAAATGACCGTGCAGGTTCTGCTCACCGCCGAACGCTCGCTCGAAGTGACGGGGGTAGGCTACGCGCCGGAAGGGTGCTTCCAAGCCGATGGCAAGGAGGTGTTGCCAGAGGCCGAGCCCCTGCTCATCGAAGTCGCGCGCCTGTCTGCCCTGTGCAATGACGCGAGCCTGCACCGGGAAGGCGACGAATGGCGGCTGTCGGGCGATCCTACCGAAGGGGCGCTGCTCACCCTGGCCATGAAGGTGGGACTCGATCCCGGCTTCGAAGCCGAAGCCTGGCCACGCACCGATGTGATTCCCTTCGAGTCCGAACACCGCTTCATGGCCACGCTGCATCATGACCACGCAGGCCACGGCGTGATCTACCTGAAAGGTGCGCCGGAACGCATTCTCGCTTTATGCCACTGGCAGTGGACGCCCACCGGCCCACGTCCCCTCGATGCGCAGCGCTGGCACAGTGCAATGGCACGCGTCGCGGCGCGCGGCATGCGGCTTCTGGCCCTGGCCATGAAGCCGGCTGCGCCGGGCCAGCGGGAACTCCGTTTCCAGGACGTGGAAGACGGTGGGTTCACCCTGCTCGCGGTTGCCGGTCTCACCGATCCTCCTCGGGAAGAAGCGCGCCGGGCCGTGGCCGCCTGCCTGGCTGCGGGCATTCGCGTCTCAATGATCACCGGCGATCACGCCCTCACTGCCCGCGCCATCGGCAATCAGTTGGGGCTGCGCCCCGATGGGGAAGTGCGTGTGCTGGCGGGAAGCGAAATCGATGCCCTGGACGATGCCGGCTTGCGCCAGACGGTGCGCGAGACGGAGGTATTCGCCCGCGCCAGCCCCGAACACAAGCTGCGCCTGGTGCAAGCCTTCCAGGCCAACGGCGAGGTGGTGGCCATGACCGGCGATGGCGTCAACGATGCGCCTGCGCTCAAACGAGCCGACGTGGGCGTGGCCATGGGCCGCAAGGGGACGGAGGCGGCCAAGGAAGCGGCCGAAATCGTGCTGGCCGACGACAACTTCGCCACCATCGCGTCGGCAGTCGAAGAAGGCCGCACCATCTACGACAACATTCGCAAGGCCATCGTCTTCATCCTACCCACCAATGGCGGGCAGGCAGGGGTGCTGGTGGCGGCGGTGCTCCTTGGGCTCGACGTGCTGCCCATCACGCCGGTGCAAATCCTGTGGGTGAACATGGTCACTTCGGTGACCCTGGCGCTCGCCCTGGCCTTCGAGCCGGCAGAGCCCGACATTATGCAGCGTCCGCCGCGAAACCCGCGTGAACCCGTGCTCTCGACCTTCATGCTGTGGCGGGTGGCGTTCGTGTCCGTGCTGCTGGTGGGCGCCAGCCTGGGATTGTTCCTCTGGGAGTTGGCCCGCGCCACCCCCGTGGAAGTGGCACGCACCGCGGCGGTGAACCTGCTCATGGTGGGCGAGGCGTTCTATCTCCTCAACTGCCGCCGTCTGTTGCGTCCCGTCCCCCCTTGGCAGGCCTTCACCGGCAACCGCTGGATAGCAGTTAGCGTCGGCGTGCTGCTGCTGCTCCAACTCGCTTTCACCTATGCGCCAGTGATGCAGCGCCTGTTCCACACCGCGCCCTTGGATGTCCCGGCCTGGAGCCGAATCCTGCTCTTTGGTCTCGCTGTGCTTGTGCTGGTGGAGCTGGAAAAGAAGGTGGTGCGCCTGGGAAGCCAACTCAAGGCTTTGATGAAAAAGCGGTAAAATTAGTTGCTTCGCGGCATCACGCCGTTTTTGTGCGCGCCATGCAGCTTTTCGCTTTCGGCATCAACCACCAGACGGCACCGCTGGCCATCCGCGAGCAGGTGGCGTTTCCCTCCGACCGGCTCGAGCCAGCCTTGCACGACCTGGCCTCGCGCCGGGCGGTGAAAGAGGCGGCCATCCTTTCCACCTGCAACCGCACGGAAATCTATTGCAACACCGAGGCGCCAGAACAGGCGATCGACTGGCTTTCCGAATTCCACCACCTGCCGCGCGCAAGCCTCGATCCCTATCTCTATACCCTCCCCCAGGAGCGCGCGGTGAAACACGCTTTCCGAGTGGCGAGCGGGCTCGATTCCATGGTGTTGGGGGAAGCCCAGATCCTGGGCCAGATGAAGCAGGCGGTTCGCACGGCGGAGGCTGCAGGCACCCTGGGCACTTTGCTGCACAAGCTGTTCCAGCGCACTTTCGCAGTGGCAAAGGAAGTGCGCTCCACCACTGAGATCGGCGCGAACTCCATCTCGATGGCAGCGGCCGCGGTCCGACTGGCGGAGCGCATCTTTCCCAGCATCGCCGAGCAAGCGGTGCTGTTCATCGGCGCCGGTGAGATGATCGAGCTGTGTCTGGATCACTTCGGGGCACGGCATCCGCGCCGGATCACCATTGCCAACCGCAGCGTGGAACGCGCCCAACTGCTCGCCCGGCGCTGCAACGGCGCCACCCTCACCCTCAATGAGTTGCCGGAGGCCCTACATCACTACGACATCGTGGTGAGTTCTACCGCGAGCCCCCTGCCCATCCTGGGCAAGGGCATGGTGGAACGGGCCATCAAACAGCGCCGCCACCGCCCCATGTTCTTGGTGGATCTAGCCGTGCCACGCGACATCGAGCCGGAGGTGGGCGAGCTGCCGGACGTGTTTCTCTACACCGTGGACGATCTCGCCCACATCGTGCAGGAGGGCGTAGGGAGCCGGCGCGCGGCGGCCGAGCAGGCGGAGGCCATCATCGAAAGCCGCGTGCAAAGCTTCATGGAGTGGGTCAAGAGTCGCGAACTGGTGCCCACCATCCGCGCCCTGCGCGATCACGGCGAGCGCTTCCGCCGCCAGGAAGTGGAGCGGGCGCTCAAGCACTTGGCGCGCGGCGACGATCCGGCGATGGTGCTGGAGCATCTATCCCGCGCCCTCACCAACAAGCTCCTGCACGGTCCCACCGATGCCTTGCATCACGTCCGCCCGGAAGAGCGGGAGGCGCTTGAAAACTGGCTGCGCCGCCTCTACCACTTGCATTCCGAATGAAACCCGCCCTGCTCGCCCGCCTGCGCCAGCTCTCCAGCCGGCTGGAGGAACTGAACCAACTGCTGAGCGCCGAGGACGTCACCTCGGACCTGGAGCAGTATCGCCGGCTCGCGCGGGAGCACGCCGAAATCGCGCCCGTGGTGGAGCTATTCCGCGCCTACGAGCGCACCCTGCAGGACCAGTCAACAGCGCGGGACATGCTCCATGATCCAGACATGAAGGCCTTCGCCGAAGCCGAGCTAGCAGAAGCCGAAGCGCGGCTCGCGGAACTGGAACTGGAACTCAGAAAAGCCCTCCTGCCCCGCGACCCCAACGACGAGCGCAACGTGTTCCTGGAAATCCGCGCGGGAACGGGTGGCGACGAGTCGGCGCTGTTCGCCGGCGACTTGTTTCGCATGTATGCCCGCTACGCGGAGCGCCAGGGCTGGAAGGTGGAGGTCCTCTCCCATAGCGATGGCGAGGTGGGCGGCTACAAGGAAATCATCGCTCGCGTGAGCGGCCCCGGCGCCTATTCCAGGCTCAAATTCGAATCCGGCGGCCATCGCGTGCAGCGCGTGCCGGAGACCGAAACCCAGGGGCGCATCCACACCTCCGCCTGTACCGTGGCCGTGCTGCCGGAGGCGGACGAAATCGGCGACGTGGATCTCAACCCCGCGGAGCTCAAGATCGATACCTTCCGCGCCTCCGGTGCCGGCGGACAGCACGTGAACAAGACCGACTCGGCGGTGCGCATCACCCACTTGCCTACCGGCATCGTCGTGGAGTGCCAAGACGATCGCTCCCAACACCGCAACAAGGCCCAAGCCCTGGCCATCCTCGCCGCGCGCATCAAGGACATGCGGCTAAGAGAGCAGCAGGCTCGGCAGGCCGCCACCCGCAAATCGCTCATCGGCAGCGGCGATCGCTCCGAGCGCATCCGCACCTATAACTTTCCCCAGGGACGGGTCACCGATCATCGCATCAATCTCACCCTCTATAAGCTGCCACAAATCCTGGAGGGCGACCTGGACGATCTCATCCAGGCCCTGCAGAGCCAGCACCAGGCCGACCAACTGGCCAGCCTGGGCGAAGCGGCCTGATGGCCCCCACCCTAGACGAGGTGCTGGCCGCGGCGCGCGCCGCGCTCGCCGAAAGCCTTGCCCTCGATGGACGCAGCGCCAGTCTCGAAGCGCAGCTTCTCCTCGCACACGCCCTGGGACGCCCGCGCGCCTGGCTCCTCGCCCATGGCCGGGACAAGCTGCACGCACAAGCCGACCGCTTCGAGACTCTGCTTGCACGCCGCCTCGCGGGCGAGCCCATGGCCTACATCCTGGGGCGGCGAGAATTCTACGGGCTCGATCTCTTGGTCACACCCGCGGTGCTGATCCCCCGACCGGAAACGGAACTACTAGTGGAGCTAGCGCTTGCTCACATCCCAGACTCCGCGCCCTGGCTAGTTCTCGATCTGGGCACAGGTAGCGGCGCGGTCGCACTGGCCATTGCTCGGCATCGACCCGCAACCCGGGTATGCGCCGTGGAACGGGCACCCGACGCCTTGGCGGTGGCCAGGGACAACGCCCGGCGGCTCGGGCTTAATCGGGTTCAGTTCCTGGAAGGGGCATGGTTCGCCGCCCTCGAGCCGGGCGCGCGCTTTCAACTCATCGTCGCCAATCCGCCCTACGTGGCCCAGGACGACCCCCACCTCGCCCAGGGGGATGTGCGCTTCGAGCCGCGGGATGCCCTGGTTGCGGGCGCGGACGGCCTCGAGGCCCTGCGCGATATCATCGCCGGCGCGCCGCAGCACCTCCTTCCCGGTGCTTGGCTGCTCCTGGAACATGGCTGGGATCAAGGGGCCGCCTGCCGGACGCTGCTCACCCAAGCCGGCTTCGAGGCCGTCGCCAGCCATCGGGATCTGGCCGGCCAGGAGCGAGTGAGCGGCGGACGCCTCCCCTGAGTGTCGAAAAACTTTACATCGCGGCGCAGCCGGGGCGCGAGAGCATGCTCGCCGAGCCCACAACGCCTTGTCGTGAAAAGATTTCCAGACCGGCACTAAAAATGGCGTAATTCTTGCTTGTCCGACTCCAGCATGGTCCGTCACGGTTCGATGCCGGAAACCGGGCCCAAGGAGCGATTCATGGCAGAACAGGAAAGAACCCCCCACGGACTCCCAGGCCACACGGCCACACCGGTCGACCCAAGCCGGCGACGCTTCACCGGTGCAGGGCTGGCGGGCTCCGGGATCATCCTCACTCTGGTGAGCCATCCCGTGCTGGGTCACAGCGGCGGCAATCAGTGCACCCGCTCGGCCATCCTCTCGGGCAACCTCTCCAACCAACAGGGCGACACCCAGTGCGGGTGCAGCCCGGGTTACTGGGGCCAACACCCGGAAATTTGGGGCAAGCTCACCGACGATCTTTACCTCCCCAGCATGGTGTTCAACACCGTGTTTGGTCGCAACGTGTTCAACAATAACGCGACGCTGGGGGAGGTGGCCCAACAGTCCCACAATCTCGACCTGGTTTCCATCCCCAACACCTGCAACATGCAGGGCTACTACGCCAAGGTGCGCAACGCCTCCTTCCATGCGGTGGCCGCGCTGCTCAATGCCGCCACCTTCGCCTGGCGCTACCTGCCCCTCTACGACACGCCCCAAAAGGTGATCAACGCCTATCAGGCCGCCTTCGATGCCGCCACCCGGGATTGCGGCGCAGCCCTGGACCAGCTCAAGAGTGAGTGGGACCAGTACAGCCGCCTCTACTGCGGCTATGACGCCCACGGCAACCATCGGTGAACCATGACCGACGTACGCTGGCGGGTGAACCCCACCCACCGGGTGCGCCTGACGCCGTGGGAAGATGGCTACACCGCGTTCCACGGCGCCAGTGGCGATACCCACCTGCTTGACCCGTTCACCGGCCAGGTCCTATCCTGCCTGCTGGATCACGCCATGGACCTGGACGAACTGGCGCGCGCGCTCGTCGACCGTCCCGTGGCAGAATTGGCGAGCGAAGAGCGAGAGGCATTGGAGAGGGCGCTCGCCGCCCTGGCGCGTGCGCATCTCGCCGAAGCCGAAAAGCTTTCTTGAACCTGCGCGAGCTTCCTCTGGAGGACATCCGCCATCGGCTCGCCGGCCCCGGCCTGTGCCTGCGCACCGGTCCTTTCACGGTGCGCATACGCAGCCGGATTTCGGCGGTGGTGGACAGCCTCACCCTGCTTTATGCCGACCATCCCGTGCTGGCGGACGAGGTCTTCTGTGATTTCCACGTCCGCTTGTTGCGGCCGCTGGGGCTGCGCCGCTGGTGGCGGCCGCAGGTCAAGTTTGCGTTCGACGATTTCGTGCCCTTCAAGCCCCTGCCCTACGATCACGCCTTCCCCATGCTGGAATGGGGACTCAACTGGAGCGTGGCCCAGCACGCCCATTGGTATCTCGTCGTGCACGCGGCGGTGATCGAGCAGAAAGGACGCGCCGCCATCCTGCCGGCGCCACCGGGATCGGGCAAGAGCACCCTCACCGCCGCCCTGGTGCAACGGGGCTGGCGCCTGCTATCTGACGAGCTTACCCTGATCGACCCGGAAACCGGCCTGGTGCACGCCCTGGCGCGACCCGTGAGCTTGAAGAACACGTCGCTGCCTCTCCTGCGCGCTTGGGCGCCAGAGGCCGTGTTCGGCCCGCCTGCCCATGACACCCTGAAGGGCACGGTTGCCCACATGAAGCCACCCCAAGAAAGCGTCGCGCGCATGGAAGAGCCGGCGCACCCCGCCTGGGTGATCTTCCCCCGCTATGTCCCAGACTCGGCGCCCCGGCTCACCCCCCACCCCCGGGCTCATGCCTTGCTGGAACTCGCCCACAACGCCTTCAACTACAGCGCGCTGGGAAGCTGCGGGTACGACACGCTGGCGCGCCTAATCGCAACGGTTGAGTGTTTCGATTTCACCTACAGCCGACTGGAAGATGCTCTGAACATCTTCACCCGTCTCGCCGATGGCCCCTGACCTGCTATTGCGCCTATTGACCACCCCTGCCATGGCGCCTGCCCTCTCGGCTGCCCAGTGGGATCTCGCCCTGCGCCAAGCGCGCCGCGCAGGTCTCATGGCACGGCTTGCCCTGGTCGTGCAGGAAGCCGGCGTGCCCGTGCCGGCGCAGGCGCAACGCCATCTGGCAGGGGCGCTCACGGTGTGCAAGCGCTTGCAAGAGGCCTTGGCCTGGGAGCTCGCGCGCATCCGCGCCGCCCTCGCCGACACGGGTGCCCCCGCGGTGCTGCTCAAAGGCGCGGCCTACGCCGCCGCCGGCCTACCTGTCGCCGCCGGCCGACTCTTTGGGGACGTGGATCTCCTGGTGCCACGGGAACATCTGGCGGTCGTGGAAGCAGCCCTCCTGGAACACGGTTGGGCGCCCATGAAACTCGATCCCTACGACCAACGCTATTACCGGCAATGGATGCACGAGATCCCGCCCCTGGAGCACACCCGGCGCCAAACGGTGATCGACGTGCACCACAACATCCTGCCCCGCACCGCGCGCCACCGCCCTGACCCCTCGCTCATCCTGGACTTGGTGCGCCCAGCCCTCCAGGCCCCGGGCTTTTTCGTGCCCGCCCCAGTCGATTTGGTGATCCATTGCGCCACCCACCTGTTTTACGAGGGGGAAACGGATCGGGCGCTGCGCGACCTGCTAGACTTTGATGGGCTGCTGCGCCACTTCGGCCCCGAGCCCGGCTTCTGGGACACACTCGTGCCCCGCGCCCAGGCCCTGGACCTGGCCCGACCGCTCTACTACGGCCTACGCTACGCCCGGCGCGTGTTGGGCACCCCGATTCCCGGGGAAGTCGCCCAAGCCGCGGCCACGGCCGCGCCCGCCTGGCCCGTCACGCTCGCCATGGACTGGCTCGCCCAAGAGGGCTTCCGCCCGAAACATCCCAGTTGTCGTGGCCCCTTCACGGGGCTTGCGCATTTCATCCTCTACCTGCGCGGCCACTGGCTGCGCATGCCCTTACGGCTGTTGCTGCCCCATCTGCTACGCAAGGCGCTGCCGCGCCGGGCACCCCGCCCGGTTGACAGGGCGGCAATACTTTAGTAACTTGCTCGGGAATTATCCATTCGCTGGAGGTGAAGATGAGCATCCAAGACGTGATCCGTGAACAGATCGATAGCCACCCCGTGGTGCTGTACATGAAGGGCACGCCCCAGTTTCCCCAGTGCGGTTTTTCTGCCAATGCGGTGAACTTGCTGCGTGCCTGCGGCGTGAAGGATTTCTTTTCCGTGAACGTGCTGGCGGACCCAGCCATTCGCCAGGGCATCAAGGATTTCTCCAACTGGCCTACCATTCCCCAGCTCTACGTGCGGGGGCAATTCATAGGCGGCTCCGACATCATGACGGAGATGTACCAGAAGGGCGAGCTACAAAAGCTTCTGCAAGAACTGGCCGCCGCGTAGGCCGGCTCATCCCAACAGCACCAGCCCCCACACCATGGGCACGTTGACTAGCGCGAGGAACACCGCCGCGCTGCCCATGTCCTTGGCCCGCTTGGCGAGGGGATGATCCTCGGTGGACACTCGGTCCACCACCGCCTCCACGGCGGAATTGATTAGCTCGACGACCAGCACCAGAAGCACCGAGCCGATCATCAGGGCGTGGCCCGTGCCGCTCGCCGGCAAAAACAGGCTCGTGGGGATGAGCAGCGCCGCCAGCACGAGCTCCTGACGGAAGGCATGCTCGTGGCGCAGTGCCGCCCGCAAGCCGGCGAGAGAATAGAACAAGGCCCGTCCGATGCGTGCCAGCCCGCTTTTACTCTTGTGGGGCGATTCCATCAGGCGGCCGGCTTGTACACCAGATCCAGCTCCCGCGCCGCGCGCACGTCATCGAGACGCCGCACCGGCGTGGTGTAGGGCGCGCCCTTCACCCGTTCCGGATCGAGGTGGGCCTCTTCGACGATTTCCTTGAGTGCGGCCACGAAGGCATCCAGCGTCTCTTTGGATTCCGTTTCCGTGGGTTCGATCAGCAGGCACTCCGGCACCAGCAGGGGAAAGTAGGTGGTGGGCGCGTAAAAACCCTTGTCGAGCAGCCGCTTGGCCACGTCCATGGCAGTCACCCCGGTTTGTTCCTTGAGAGCTTTCAGGGTGATGATGAATTCGTGGCTGGCGCGGCGCATGGGGTAGGCGAGTTCGAAGCCGGCCTTCTTCAGTTCGGCCATCAGATAGTTGGCGTTCAGGGTGGCATATTCGGCGACGCGATGCATGCCCTCGCGCCCCAGCATGCGCGCATAGACCCAAGCCCGCAGCAGCACGCCGGCGTTGCCCATGTGCGCTGACAGGCGGCCGATGCTCTGGGGACGATCGCGTTCGGTGAGCCAGCGATACACGCCCCGCTCCTCGTGCACGATGGGCACGGGCAGGAAGGGCAGCAACCGCTCCGACACGCCCACCGGCCCGGCGCCGGGCCCACCGCCGCCATGGGGCGTGGAGAAGGTCTTGTGCAGATTCATGTGGATCACGTCGAAACCCATGTCGCCCGGGCGCACGCGACCCAGGATGGCGTTGAGGTTCGCGCCATCGTAGTAGAGCAGCCCCCCCGCCTCATGGACGATGCGCGCAATCTCGACGATGTTGCGCTCGAACACGCCCAAAGTGGAAGGATTGGTGAGCATCAGGCCCGCGGTATGCGGCCCCACTGCGGCACGCAGGGCGTCAAGATGCACGTCGCCGTTGCGATCGGTGGGAATCTCCTTCACTGTGTAACCACACATCACCGCCGTGGCCGGGTTGGTGCCGTGGGCCGCATCGGGCACCAGCATCTCCCGCCGGGCGGTGTCGCCGCGGGAAAGATGATAGGCACGGATCATGGCCACGCCCGCGAATTCCCCCTGAGCCCCCGCCATGGGGGCAAGACTCACACCGGCCATGCCGGTGACATCCTTGAGGATCTCCTGCAATTCGAACAAACAGGCGAGAAATCCCTGCCCGGTGGCCGCCGCCGCCTGGGGATGGCGCGCAAGGAACTGGGGCAGCATGGCCAGGCCATTGCACGCCCGTGGGTTGTATTTCATGGTACAGGAACCCAGGGGATAGAAATGGGTGTCGATGGAGAAATTCTTTTGCGACAGGCGCGTGTAGTGGCGCACCACGTCCAGTTCCGAGCATTCCGGCAGTAGCGGCGCATCCTGGCGCAGAAACTCGACCGGCAGGTCCAGCGCCGGCAGGGTGGCAGGCATCTGGGCCGTCGCACGGCGGCCCGGGCGGGAGCGTTCGAATATCAGCATGGGAAAGACTCTTTTCCGGCGCCCGCGGCAGCTAGATTGCGCCTCGTTTAGCGCATGGCCTGGGGGGCGGCGACGAACGATTCATTTCAGCGCGGCGAGGGCCGCATCGTAATCCGGCTCCTGGGTGATTTCCGGCACCAGTTGCGAATAGAGCACGGTGTCGTTTTCGTCGGCCACGATCACCGCGCGCGCCATGAGGCCGGCCAGAGGATAGTCCGTGATCATCACCCCGTAGTCCTTGGCGAAATCCCGGCCACGCATGGAAGACAGGGTGATCACGTTGGCAATCCCCTCGGCGCCGCAAAAGCGCGCCTGGGCGAAAGGCAGGTCGGCGGAAATCACCAGCACCACGGTATTGGGTAACCCCGCGGCCTTCTCGTTGAACACACGCGTGCTCTGCGCACACACCGGCGTGTCCAGGCTGGGCACGATGGACAAGACCTTGCGCTTGCCAGCGAACTTGGCCAGGGAGACGTCATTGAGATCCTTGTCCACCAGCATGAAGCTATGCAGCTTCTCGCCGGGCTGCGGGAAATGGCCACTCACGTGCAAGGGCGTGCCTTCCAGGGTGACGGTGCTCATGTTGCCTCCTTTCTTGGCTCAAGGTATCAGAGCTTGGGTTGGATGGGACAGGGTGGCGCACTTTGCTGTCGGCCCAGGATGCGCGCCAGGTGTTCCGCGTAGCGCGCGATGTCCGCTTCCGTGCGGGTTTCGGTGGCGCACACCAGGAGTGCGTGACCCAGTTCCGGGTAGTGGGGCGTGAGATCGAAACCACCGACGATGCCCTGGGCTTCCAACCCGTAGAGCACGCCCGCCACTGGGGTGGCCAGTTGCAGCACCACTTCGTGGAAGAAGGGGCGGCCAAACAGCCGGCGCACGCCTGGAATGGCAGTGAGCGCCTCGATGAGCCGTTGCGTGTTGGCATGACAGGTGGCGGCCACGCGTTTGAGTCCTTCCGGGCCCAGCAGGGCAAGATAAATCGTCGCCGCGGTCACCAGCAGGCCCTGGTTGGTGCAGATGTTGGACGTGGCTTTCGCGCGCCGAATGTGCTGCTCGCGCGCCTGCAGCGTGAGGGTGAAGCCAGGTTGGCCGTCCAGGTCCACCGTGCGGCCGATGATGCGGCCCGGCATCTGCCGCACCAGGGCCTGACGGCAGCACATGAAGCCGAAATAGGGCCCGCCCGAGGATAACGGCGCACCCAGCGGCTGGCCATCACCGACGGCGATGTCGGCCCCCTTCTGTCCCCACTGGCCCGGCGGCTTGAGCAGGGCAAGGGCGGTGGGATTGACGAGGGCGATAGCCAAGGCGCCACGGGCATGGGCCGCGTCGGTGAGCTCATCCACGGCCTCCAGACAGCCGAAGAAATTGGGCTGGGGAATCACTACCGCCGCCAACTCGCCCTCGGGTAGGCAGCCCGGATCGGTGATGCCTTGGCTGGGATCGAATTCCACCTCCAAAAGCTCGATGTCCTGGGGCGTGACTAGGGTCTGCACCACCCGCCGGTAGAACGGGTGCACGGTGCGCGGTAAGGCCACGCGGCGTGCACTCTTGTGTGCGCGCACGGCCATCAGCACCGCTTCCGCCAGCGCGGAGGCCCCGTCGTACAGGCTGGCATTGGAAACATCCAGCGCGGTGAGCGAGGCCATCATGGTCTGGTATTCGTACAGCACCTGCAGCGTGCCCTGGCTCGCCTCGGCCTGATAGGGCGTGTAGGCGGAATAGAATTCGCCGCGGGTGACGATCTGCCACACGGCGGCGGGGATGTGGTGCTCGTAGGCGCCCGCGCCGATGAAGTTGAGGTAAAAGCCGTCGCGTTCCGCGCGCGCCTGGGCCAGTCGCGCCACTTCCATTTCGGTGAGCCCCTCGGGCACACGTTCAAGGCGTTTGCTGGCTAGCCCCGGCGGGATTTCGTCGAACAGCTCGTCAATGGAGGCGACGCCGATGCTGGCCAGCATCGCACGCACATCGTCTTCGGTGTGGGGAATGAAAGGCATGCGAAGTTCCCGATTCGATCGTCCGCCGTGATGGACGCGGCCGTGCGCAGCGAGCCGCGCCCGCTGCGCGGCCGCGAATGCCATCAGTGCGACTCGCTCTCCACCAGCGCCGCATAGGCCGCGGCATCGAGCAGGCCATCGAGCTGCGCGGGCTCACTGGGCCGGATGCGGAACATCCACGCGCCGTACGGGTCCTGGTTAAGCTTTTCCGGGCTGGCAGCGACATCTTCGTTCACCGCCACCACCTCGCCAGACACGGGGGCATACACGTCGGAGGCGGCCTTGACCGATTCCACCACCGCGCATTCCTCGCCGGCGGCGAGCTTGCGTCCCACGGCGGGATTTTCCACAAAGACCATGTCACCCAGCAAATCCTGGGCATGATGCGTGATGCCCACGCTGACGGTGCCGTCCACCTCTCGGCGCACCCATTCGTGGGTCTTGGTGTATTTCAAGTCGGAGGGAATGCTCATCAAGGTTCCTTCAGTCGATCAGACTCTTGCCATTGCGCACGAAGGGATATTTCACCACCTTTGCCGCCAACAACTTGTCTCGAACCGCCACCTGCACCTGGTCGTCCACTTCCACCTGCACCGGCAGGCGCGCCAGGGCGATGGAACGGTTAAGGGTGGGCGCGAAGCTGCCGCTGGTGGTCTCGCCCTCGCCGTGGGCGGTGATCACGCGCTGGTGCGCCCGTAACACGCCTCGGTCCAGAAGCACCACGCCGTAGAGGTTGCGCGTGACGTGGCTTTCCTCCAAGGCATGCTTGCCAACGAAGTCGCGCGGGCTCTTGAGATCCACGGTCCACGCCAGACCGGATTCCAGGGGTGTAGTGGTCTCGTCCATGTCCTGGCCGTAGAGATTCATGCCCGCCTCCAGGCGCAGGGTATCCCGCGCCCCCAAGCCGACTGGCGCGACGCCAAGCTGATTTAGCAGCCACCAGAAATCCTCGATCTCGCCCGCCGGTAGAATGATTTCGAAACCATCCTCACCGGTATAGCCGGTGCGGCCCACGAACCAGCCATCCAACGCCACCGCCTGGAAGGGTTTGAGCGACTCGGTGGCCGCGCGCAACTCGGGGCGCGCCAGCCATACGCGCGCCCGCGCATTGGGGCCCTGCACGGCCAGGATGGCGAGGTCGCGCCGGGGCACCACCGTCACGCTCGTGGCATGCGCATCCCGCTGGGCTTGGATCCAGGCGAGATCCTTGTCCGCGGTGCCAGCATTGACCACCATGCGGAACCAGTCCTCGGACAGGTAATAGACGATGAGATCGTCCAGCACGCCCCCCTGCTCGTTGAGCATGCAGGAATACATGGCCTTGCCCGGGAGCTGCAGGCGGTCCACGTTGTTGGCGAGGAGATAACGCAGAAAATCGCGGCTGCCCACGCCATGGAAGTCGATGGCCAGCATGTGGGAGACGTCGAACATACCCACGTCACGGCGCACCTTGTGGTGTTCCTCGACCTGAGAACCATAATGCAGGGGCATCTCCCAGCCGGAGAAATCCACCATCTTGGCGCCGAGGGCGCGGTGTGCGGCGTTGAGTGCGGTCGTTTTCAGCATGAGTTTTCGTCCGGCTACCGCGGGCACGGAAGCCGCCGGCCTGATGGATTCACGCGCGGTGACGGGACGGGGCAAGTGCGATTACGCCCGGCAGACCGAACGTCCCGGTCAACTTCACCCCTCTGTCCCGGTACCTGAGAGATTGCGGCGAATGCCGCGTGCCCCTTCGGTGGACGGCTCGAACCGACCGTCGCTCTCCAGAGTTGCCTGAACACCTGGTCCGTTTGCCTGAGCGGTTATGGGTGCTTGCGCCTTCGGCGGCACGACTGGCGTGCGCTCTCCCAAGTGTTCAAATGGCAGAGTGGCACTATACCGTAGCCCCCGACGCTGCTCAAGCTCATGTATGAGTCCACCACCTTTGGCACTCGGGTTGGTGTTGGAGGAGGAAGGATAGAGGGGTTTGTTGGCCGAGTCGA